>CAVJKK010000074.1:0-625 GCA_963649855.1 Anaerovoracaceae bacterium | reverse complement strand
AATGAAGATGTGTGATTGCTCCGGCAAGGGCGTCCGCCGCATGATCCGGTTTCGGTTCAGTTTCAAGCCCGAGAAGAATCTTTACATAGCGTTCGACAAGTTTTTTGTCCGCACGGGTGTTTCCCGTCACCGCCTGCTTGATTTGATTCGGTTTGTATTCTGAAAGCGGAATGCAGTTTTGCGCAAGAACCAAAGTGCACACGCCTTTGGCTTCCGCCACGCTGATTCCAGACGACACGTTTTTTACAAAAAAGAGTTCTTCCATGCCCGCTTCATCAGGCTTGAACTCGTCAATCACCGCCTGTAAACTCGACGCAATCTTTAAAAGCCTTTGAGAAAGTCCGTCTTCCGCCTTTGTCGTAATGCAGCCGTAACTTACCATTCTGTAGCGCCCGTTCAAAAAATCCACGATTCCAAAGCCGGTATTTGCAAGTCCCGGGTCAATTCCAAGCACGCGCCTTATTTTCTGAGAAGATTTCATGCTGCAGGTTTTAGTTCCGGGTAATTCTTCAAAGTCTTTCAAAAATGCACCTCATGATTTTTCGGGGTCATTTTTGCGCACGCGCAAAAACCGGGCTTTTCAGGGCTACGGCGTCTAACGCGCCTCCGGTGCTGCGCACTGCGC
>CAVJKK010000073.1:0-6604 GCA_963649855.1 Anaerovoracaceae bacterium | reverse complement strand
GCTATGCCTACGGCAAATTAAATGACGTTCTGGAGAGCTTGAAAGATAAAAAATATGTGAATTACCACGCGTATAGCGTTAAGAGGAACGAAATCGCGACATATCGTCAGAAGCTAACCTATGTAAGGGCGAGATAAGCCCAGATAAGGCAGGAAATGATTACATGCACTGGGGGGTGGTAGTGCGCAATTATACACCCCTCCCCGGTGGGGTGTCAAGATAAAATCCCTGCTCAAACCATATATTTTTAGGGACACCCCCCCCATAGGGGGTATACCTCCGTTACGAATTTTCTTTTGACAGCCGCTTCGGATTCATGCTATAATATATTCGACGAAAAGGAGAGAGCATGAAATACACCTATCTGCGCGAAGGGCCTTACAACAAGGTCGAGGAAGTAACCATCGATATCCCCGATGATTATATCCAAGAGCATGTGAAGTATTCAGGCACGTCGTCAGTGTGCAACAACTATGTGCGGCAAGTGCTGCATGAGCGCATCCATTACGTGAGAGAGGAAGATAATATGCGCAAGACCAAGGAAGACCCCATCAAGCTCGCTATCATGGACGCTGTGGAGAAGGGACTACTTAATCTGACCTATGACGGCGCGGATTGGACTGATTCGCCGCATGATTTCAATAAGACTCAACGTGTTTTCTCTTTCTCTCTTGGGGATGATAAGTATTCGCTTACCCTTGCTCGTTCCCGCAAGAAGTGATATATAATACATAGATTTCATGCCTCAGAAATACCCCTGAGAGGCCACAGAATGCGATTTAAGGGCATTTGAATTTTTTCGCTATAAAGTATTAATATATTTTATTTTGAAAGCTTTAAATGCCTTTTGATTTCGTTTGCCGCACTAGAAAATGAATTTTGGTTTTCAATTTTGATTTTCATTTTCGTTTTGAACGATTTTCATTTTCATTTTCGTTTTGAACGATTTTCATTTTCATTTCTCTATTGGATTTTTATTCATCTTAGCTCTAATTTTATACAAAACGCAGGTCAAAAGGTATAAAAAAATTATTTGACGGATGGTATATAGATATTATATAATATAAGTATACCAAGGGTCACCTGCGGGACATGGCAAGAGCAATCAATCCGAAAGGGCATAGGCGCTCAAAAAAATATCTTGCCAAGAGCCAAGCAGATATGATATAATATAGTCAACGAAGGGGAGGAAAGGCTTCCCCTGAATCCAGTCTTGGAAAGGACATACGCTATGAGCACCCAGTATGAGATTCTTGCCACCATCAAGTCCGCTATGGCCGACAACGACGAGGTTGTTGAGTTCTGCGAGAAGCAGATGGCCGTGCTTGACCGCAGGCGTGAGCAGGCTCGTGGTCGCAAGCCTTCGCAGGCCACCATCGTCATGCGCACCGCAGTGCTTGACTACCTGAAGGGTCTTGATGAGGACGTGGTAGCTACCAACAAGGAGGTTGTCGCGGCTCTCACCGAGGACTTCGCAGCCAAGGGCACTGAGGTTAAGGCTACTCCGCAGAGTGTGTCTGCCGCCCTTCGTTACTGGGTTGGTCAGGGTGAGGTTGAGCGCATCGAGCCTGCCACCAAGACTGGTGCCGCCACCTTCCGTGCAGTGACCGAGTAGTGTCTGCCTTTTTATCCTTCCCGTCCAATCATTGCGGCACAGTTGATGGCTGCGATAAGAGAGAGCCGCAATGATTGATAGCCAGCCCTTCTTTAAGATAAAAAGTTGCTCCTTCCTAAAGACCCTTTGACCGTTAAAGGTTGAAGGGTCTTTTTTTATACCTATGCGGCAAGGCCTAAAACGTGCCTCAGAAATGCCCCTCAGAGGCTCTGAGAGCCGTTTTAAGACACTTTGAGAAATTCTACGGATAAACTCCAATAGAGAAAAAAAGAATGCGGCAAATGCCATCTTCTTAGTGCTATATCACTATGATGATACACCCTTTGGCCGCAGGTCTTTATCTTCTACCCTTTGCCCTCTATCCATCTTCTATCTCTTGGAAGGCCCCCCTGTTCTTTCGGTACGAACACCAGTTCGATAAAAAGTATCGCATCAGCCCTCTTGTTTCGTTCAGCAAAGCATTCTTTCAGCTCTCTTGGATGGGTAAGCTCTCTTGGATGGGTAAGCTCTCTTGGATGGGTAAGCTTGCGGCTAGCTTCCACAGGTTCGCGCCATATAGAGTTATTCTTTTCTTTCTCTTGGATGGCTGTTCGTTCGTTCGTTTCGCTCTGTGATTATTTTTTATTTTTTTATTTTTTTGCTTGACAGTTTCGGGATTTTCACAGGTCAGCGCCATATAGGCCCCATTTCCACAGATTTTCGCCATATACGCGTGCGCGGCGGCCTACTACCAAATACGGGAATATTTGAACATATGATTATATGAGCATATGTTCATAAGAACGTAAGTTCGACGAACACCAGTTCGATAAGTTAACTTTAGTTAACTTTGATGATGTTTCAAATTTTTGAAGCGTTTCAACGAACGTATGTTCGATAAAGGTAAAACGTTTTATCAGGCGCGGTAAAACGTTTTATTCTAGAGTTAACCTAGGGTAACACTTTGCCGGGTCGCAAGGTACCTTAATTAAAAAATATCCCGTGCAAGGCCTTGAGCGCCGTTTTAAGGCCATTTGCCGCAAAATGCCTAGGAACCTTAAGGGGCGTTTTAAGCCCCTTAGAATGCCTTAGAATCGGGCGAACGTATGTTCGGGTTTCAGGATTTGTAGGTTTGTGAAAATTCTATGGAGTTGCGGAAAAAATCTTGACAAACGCGTGCATTTGTGGTAAAATCGTGGCCGTATTGTGGAGATTTCGTGAATTTCCGCATAATAGAAAATTTTTCTTGACTTTTGTTGACCGTTGCGATTGTTAGCCTAGACTAACTTTTGGAACAAAAAAACGGGGCACCCCCTAGGGGGTACCCCTTGCGTTTAGTTTGCCTTATAAACAGCCTTGCCGTTCAGCGAGCCGTTGCGAACGACAGAACCGTTCTCAATCATGATGTTAACAACAGCCGCAGCCTTACTATAGGTTGTAACAGTCGGGTTCTCATTCATCAAATCGGAGAGATTGAAAGTATCTCCACTTGCAAGCGTCGCAAGATAGGCGTTTGCAATGTTTTCGTTTGCGACACGCACCTTAGACTTAGTGGCGGGCTTAGTCTTAGCACGCTCCATTACGTGAATCTTGTGCGACACCTTGCGCATGAAGTTGTCTACTGTCTGCTTGTTGGGGTCATACTCTTCAGAAGAGAGCGCGGCGATAATAGCATCGTCGCAAGGCGTGCCCTTGGCCATTTCAAAAGCAACACGGAGCATCTGGAGGTCGGTAAATGCGAACTTAGAAGTAGCCATAGTAATCCCTTTCTGTTGGCTGCTTATGCCCATGGTTATCTCACAGGCACGACTTTTTCAAGCGGGTAGAAGCCAAACCGCGAGGTGGTACCCCCCCGCCGTTTGTCTGCGTCCCCGCTTGACAATTAATAATATAATATGCATAGGGCTTTTTGTCTAGTGCTATTTTAATAAAGCCCAAAAGGCGGTTGTTTCGCTAGTGATCGGAGTTTTTGCAGGTAAATAGGGGTGTAATTGTGGAGAGAATATGTGCGGCAAGATGCTTTGATTTATTTAATGCGATTAAGATAAATACGACTTGCATAAAACCTTAAGTTATCCACTGATTTATGCATAATTCTACACCTGTAGATTATTCTGCAAGTGCTTCTGCTGTAAGGCCGTATTTCAAAAGTTTACCTAGGGTAACACTTTGTCGGGTCGTGATAGTACCTAAATATTTAAATATCTCGCTAGGGGCTATCAGACGCGATATTTGGCGCGTTGAGTTAAAACGCTTAGGCTCCTAAGGGCAGGGGCTTAAAACGCTTTAAAACGGCTTGACGCAACTTGTTGATAACTTGTTGATAACTTCGCGCAACCTATCAACCTAGTAGGTTTTAGGATTTTTAGGACTCGAATGTGTTGAGAGTGTGGAGACAAAAATTTTTCTTGACTTCTCGACGCGCGTGTGGTAAAATCGTGGCCGACCTCGGGTTTTTCGGTAAACCTTTTATTGTACCATAAAAGAAAACATAAGTCAATGGCCGCACAAATTCTTCACATTCTTTTTCTCTCTTGGAGAGTTTACCTAGGCTAACTTTTGCCGCAAGGAAAAACCCGCCTAACATTAGGCGGGTCAAACTTTTAACGATTCTTGTACGCCTTTACCGCATCTCTCCAGCCCTGCCCTTTAGAATGACGGGTCTTTTTGTGCTTTTTACGTGCGGCTACAAGAATTGCACGCTCAATCCTTGCATCTTCAAGCGCGGTATGATTTTCTACATAATCACGTCGATTGTTGAGAAACGCGTAAACGGTTTCTGCGTTAGTAGACGGGTTTCCGCTTGTCGTAAACTTTGCGTTTGCGTCGCAGAACTTGAGGTAAGACGCGCTGGAAGTAATGTTGCTGGCGTAGTCCCAGACGTCGCAAAGTCGTAGTCGGTAAGGCATAAACCAATTGCAAAAACCGTTGGAGTACGTGCGCAGAGTGTTGTTCAGTGCTTTTTCGTCAAACTGACAATTGAATGCCCACGCCTTTTTAACGTTGAACTGTTTGCAATCCGCCTTAAAAGTGCGCCAAATCTCTGCAAAGCTTGCCACAATCCATTCGCCGTTTTTAATGCCCTCGTGGTAAATAGGTAGTTTGTCAGCGTAATAAGCGCTGTTCATAACCGCAGAATTATAAAATGTTTCTGCTACCACAAACGAACGTTCGCAAAGCGTTTTGTTAGTTGAAACGTCAAAAATGGTGTAACCAAAATCGTAAACTAAAGACGTTTCAGGGTGCGCATTGTCGTCGCAGTACTTGACCGTAGGCGCGGTTTCAGTGTCAAGAACAACATAGTTGGCCATTGGGAGTTCCTTTCAGTTCGTGGGCGCGTGCCCGTTCCCTCTCGACGGTTATTAATATACTCTTGTTCGTTGAATGAGTCAAATATTTTAGCCGACAACTTACCGCACATATTTTCTTCACAATCGATCGAGTATTAGGCTTTTCTGTTTTTCTTATGGAGGGCAAAAATTTTTCTTGACACAATTTTTGCCCTATCTTATTATTATTATTAAGGTAGAAGACTGCCTAAAAATAAGTTAACCTAGGCTAACTTTGAAACCGTTTCAAAAATTGAAGCGTTTCAATTGTTTCCATTAGCTAACTAAAAAATGCCCCTTACTGTAGCTCAATAAATAACGACTCTTTATTGCCCCTGCCGTGCTATTTGCGCGTCTTCGACTATCGACTAACTACATTTAACCATACCTAGCCAAAAGAATAGGCGAGAATGCCAAATTCACATTCTCGCCACATTTAAAATCGTCGATTAATCGTCGATAATTTCAACGAATTTACCGTCTTCTAGATACTCACCTAAAAGCCTTTGCGCATAGTCATTAATAGTTTCGTTCAGTATCTCGCACGTGCTACCGATTGACTCAACGACGGCGAAAATAGCCCAGTCGTAAATAAGTGCGTCGCTAACGCATTCCCAAAAATTATCATAATTTTGTTCGTCGCAACCGTTGAAGCGGTCTACCACGTCATTAACTACTTGCGCAAACTCCATGATATCAAATCCTTTCAATAGAGGTACGTAACACTGTTTTACATAGCGTTAAGGACAATAAGGCCGAGGGTTAATGCAAACATAAAATATCCATAATTTTTATCTCCGTGAGGACGGTCAAGCTTCGCGTTTCGCAAAACGGTGATACCGTTTGCAAGCAGCCACACGCCCTGACCAACAAAATAGTTCCAGCCGATTAGAATCTGGCCTAAAACAGTAAGCACCAAAACGCCATATTGTGCGCTTTCCCAATTAACTACTTTTTTCATGGTCTGCCCCTCTTTATCGCCTTTGCTCACTTAATAGTTTACCCTAATACGCCGTCTGCTTGATTAATTCATAATTTTTTCACAAATAAGGATGCGGCCAAACCTTAAACCTTAACTTGAAGGTTGAAGGTTTACGTAAAAAACTATCTAATTGCTAACCTTAAACCTCAACTTGAAGGTTTACCTAGGTTAACTTAAAAATCTACCTAACTGTAGAGAAGGTGTAAGTCATAATAGGTGGGGTATGTGAGTCCCTTTTGCCCTCCGACTGATTTAATAATAAGCCCTCACGCGCTTTTGCGCAAGGGCTTCACATTTTCCGCACATTTTATTTCTTCTATTGGATAGCCGCATTGTAAGGCATTTGGAAGGCTTGTTTTTGGCCATTGGGCATTGAGCTACCATAAGCACCCTAGAACGCCTTACAAAGGCATTCTAGGCCGTCTGTAGGCACTCCAATAGCAAAGAAGTAAGTGCGGATACTAGAGTATCGGGATTGTTAATCTGTATCGCTTCACCGTTTGCGCTATGCTTGCGCCACGCCTCGCAATTGCTCAGTTCATCGTCAAACAAGATACCGCCCTTGTTCTTTGCAATGCGCCATTTGTTCGTACCATACTTGACCACGTGCACGTTGCTAGAATCGATAGCAGGGTAATAGCGTTTAAGCCAAAGACGCTTAGCACGTCGAACGGCATTATCGAACGTTTTATCCGCGCT
>CAVJKK010000072.1:809-6667 GCA_963649855.1 Anaerovoracaceae bacterium | reverse complement strand
GTTTTTACGTTGACGAGCTTTCCCCATTCCTTGTATTTTTTGTAGATTTCAAAAATCTTCGGAGAATCTGTAAACGGTGGAATTTCCGTACTCTGCGGAGTTGCCGGGAATCTGAGAAGAAATCCTTCGTCGTAAGCGGTGAGGTCGAAAGTCTTGAGAAGTCCCGTGTGTTCAACGCATGGTCCCTGATAGATGTCAGAGTAGGTCCCGAGAATATTGAAGAGAATCATCTGCGTACAGCGGTATTCCAGCTGCTGTCTTGAATCTTTGAGTCCGTAGTTTTCAAAAAGTTCACAGGCATCGCGGTAAGACATGAAGCGCATTTTTATTTCTTCATCTTTCTGTACAATCTTAAGCATTTCCTGTTTTAACTGTTCAATCTGGGCGGAAGAAACCGACGAATCGTCAAAAGTGTAATAGTAGGCAGCGCCAAGGCTGTGACCGATTACAAGGCGTTTTTCCGGAAAAAGCGAATGTGCGGCGGCAGCGAGGATAAAAGAAAGTGAACGGCGGTAAATTTCCATTCCTGCCTTTGAATCGAGGTAAACCGGCTCTGCCGTTGCGTTTGTCAGAATGTAACTGTTTATCGGGCTGAGTTCATTGTTCAGTTTCAGTGCAATAAGCGGAACGTCTCTTTGTGGAAAGTGCTGGAGAATCTGAGCACCGGAAACAGCCAGCGGAAATTCAATTTTTTTGCTATCAATCGTTAAAGTAATCATAAAATCATTATACCCCAGAATTTTACGATTAGAAAGAATAAAGTGTTTTGAAGGGGAAGCACCTGCAATTCGTGGCAATGAAAGATTTTTTTTTGACCTGCTGAAAATGGCGCCAAGGAGGGCGCAGAAGACTGAAATCCCCGCACAAATTGCCTTGCAATTTGTGGCAGCGACAAGATGTCGCGCTGTCACTCGTCTAAGTTAGGAATATGCTTTTTTAAGGTTTTTAAAAACTGTTCGCCTGAAATGCCGCTTCTCAAGCTTGCAAAAATGCAGTTATCGCCGGCGACTGTTCCTAGGATTTCGTCCAGATTGAGGCTGTCGAGCGCATTTGCAACGGAATTTGCCTGTCCGCTGAAGGTTTTTATTACGACTGTCGTTTCGTTCCATTCAATGCTGACGTAACCGCGCAGAAAATCCTGCACGAAAAGTTCTTCATTTTCGCTGCGTTCTTCTTCGCCGGGAAGCGTGTAAACGTAGCCGTCATGACCGTCGCTCAGTTTTCCGACTTTTAAAAGCTTTAAATCCCGCGAAAGCGTCGCCTGGGTTACTTCAAAACCTTCTGTCTGAAGGTGTCCCAAAAGTTCTTCCTGACTTTTTACCCGGTTGTTTTTTATGAGTTTCTTTATAGCCTTGAGTCGTGTAGTCCGTTCTTTCACTTGTAAATGCCTTTTTTAATTTTTATGCAGAATTTACATATAATTATGTATAAAAATACAGTTTCTGTCAATTTTTTGTCTTCACGTCAGGAATTGATTGAGGTTTTGGACTGTTCTCATATTGATTAAATCCATACAAAAGAATAAGATATTTGACATTCTACACTAGTGTCCTTACGCTCAGTGAACAATATGAATCAAATTTAGGACTTGGAAACAAGCCCCTGGAGGATAAAGTGGTCAAAATCAGACTCAAGAAATTCGGTACAAAAAAGCGTCCAGCTTACCGTATCGTAGTGCAGGATTCACGCAAACCACGTGACGGCACAACAATCGAAGAAATTGGAACTTACGATCCAATTGCAGCAGGTGAACAGTTCTCTGTAAAAGAAGACCGCGCTAAGTACTGGCTCAGTGTTGGTGCTCAGCCGACAGACATGGTTCGCAAGCTTTTCAGCACAAAAGGCCTTAACAAATAACTGAACGGGAGTAACGGGGAATGGAAAAAGACCTGATTGAATACATTGCTAAATCATTGGTCGATGATCCCAGTGCAGTCTCGGTAACAGAAACCGAGGGTGAACGTGGTCCGGTTCTGGAACTTCGTGTTGCCCAGGGTGATATTGGTAAGGTGATCGGCAAATACGGCCGTATTGCAAAAGCATTACGTACTGTTTTAAGTGCGTCTGCATCAAAAGACGGAAGACGTTACAGTCTCGAAATCTTGGATTAGTACATGGCAGAACAGACTGAACAGTTTATCGTTGGTTTTATCCGTGGCTCTCATGGAATTGCGGGTAATATGAAAGTTGAAAGTGCTTCCGGTGAATATGAACATTTCTATTCAATGAAAGAAGTTACTTTGAGGAACGGCAAAACAGGAGACTCAAGGCTTTGTAAGGTTGAGTCGGTTAGTGAAGGCGCCGGTACCTTGTATTTAAAGCTCGTGGGAATAGACACACCCGAAGATGTTCGTAAGCTCAACGGATGGCAGATTGTAGTACCACGGAAATATGCCAAAAAGCTCGGTAAAAACGAGTGGTATATTGAAGACCTTAAAAATTGTGCCCTTAACTTTTATCCTGAACAGGGCAAAGACGGTCTGGCAGTTTGGGCTGCACCTGCTGTGGGCAAAGCCGTTACAGTGGGAACGATCACAGACGTAATAGAAGGCGGTTCTGGAAACCTCCTGGAGGTTTTGCTGGCCGAGAATTGTGATTTACTTGCAGATAGCGTTAAATATCTTGCAGACGGAAAAAGACTGAGAACGGTTTACGTTCCGTTCAATCCGCAGTTTGTAAGAAACGTTGACGTTAAAAACAAGACGATCCAGTTGATGCACCTCTGGATTCTGGAGTAATTCCATGAAATTTACTGTGCTGACCTTATTTCCCGAAATTCCGCGCGCTTTTTTTGAAGCCTCAATCATGGCGAAAGCGGTTGAAAAGGAAATTATTGCTTACGATTTGGTGAATATCAGGGATTTTGCCTTTGATAAACACAAGACTTGTGATGACAAACCGTATGGAGGCGGAGCCGGGCAGCTGATGCTGGCAGAACCTCTCGGGCGCGCATTGGACAGCGTAAAGGCTTACAAGAAGCACGTAATTTATGTTACGCCTTCCGGAAAACCTTTTACACAGGCTAAAGCGCAGGAACTTAGTCAGAAGGACGAAATTGTCCTTATATGCGGACGGTACGAAGGTATTGATCAGCGTATAATTGACGAGTACGTAGATGACGAAATTTCCATCGGAGATTACGTTATGTCCAGTGGTGAAGTAGCGGCAACCGTAATAATCGATGCTGTTTACCGGTTGGTTGATGACGTTATTACACACGAATCACTGGAAGAGGAAAGTTATTCTGGCGGACTTTTGGAATATCCGCAGTATACTCACCCGAAAGTATACAAGGGCATGGAAGTTCCGGATGTTTTAACCGGCGGCAACCATGAATTGATCCGGAAGTGGCGGCTGAAAAAGCAGATTCAGAAAACGCTTGCAAACAGACCGGACCTGATAGTCCAGGCAAGGTTGAAAGGGGAGCTTACTTCAGAAGCTGAAAAAATGATTGAGGAACTGATGGACATGCACCTTCAGAAGCATGAACACAGAAAACGCCGCGGCAGAAGAGTGCCGTCGGACAAATCAGGAGAATAACAATGGATCTTATTAAGACTATTGAAGAACAGCAGAAAAAAGAAAACGCTTTGCTTTACAAAGTTGGCGACACGGTTGTTGTTCACTTTGAAATCATCGAAGGTAAAGTAAAACGTATTCAAAAATATGAAGGCGTTGTAATCTGTATCAAGGGTTCTGGCGTTCGCAAGACATTTACAGTACGCAAGACTTCATACGGCGTTGGCGTAGAACGCGTATTCCCGGTATACAGCCCGCGCGTAATCAAAGTAGAAATCGTTAAGACTGGTAAAGTTCGTCAGTCTAAACTTTACTACTTGCGCGACAAGGTTGGTAAGGGAGCAAGAATCAAGGAACTCCTTGGACCAAAAGCAAATGCACGCATTGCAGCTTCTCGTGCTGCAAACAAAGCTGCTGACCTTGCTGAACAGTCAATCAATGCTGAAGCAAAATCAGAAAATGCTGCTGCTGAAGCTTCTAAAAAGAAGTAATACGGCACTTTTCAAGACTGCTTAAACAAAGCCCGGTTCATGTTATAATGTTCCGGGTTTTTTTATGTCTTCAAACGTTCATATCGTACAAAATCAGAAAATAAATCCGTCGCTTCAGAAAACTCCGCTCCGCTCCGGGACTGTCGTAAATGCGCGGGTCGTTTCCCATAACGGCGGTCCTTCTTACACTCTGAGTGTTGCCGGGCAGAAAATCAACGTCCGCTCAGACGTGGAATTAAAACCCGGTTTAGTTTTTAAGGCGCAGATTTCAGTAACCGGCGGAAACGTTTCCTTAAAAATCCTTGGGGAACAGCCGGCAAACCTTGTTTCTTTCAATAATACTTCTTTTGATTCTTCAAATTCTCCCGTGAACAGTATGCTTGCAAATCTCGGGCTTCCCGTGACGGCGGAAAGTTTTAAGCTCGTTCAGTTTGCACTTTCGATGGGAATAAAACCTGAGCCTTCCAGACTTTTCAGGACAGGAGTGCACGGCGGTGAAAACAAAAAAGAGCTCTTAAAGGAAAAAATTGCGCTTTTGTTTGAAGAAAAAGGGCTTAAGGTCGGGGGAGAAGCGCTTGAAAAAATAGCACGGCAGTTTGAAGGTGAAAAAGAAAATCCACAGGGCAGAAATCACTCTGAACCGAATGAAAGCGGACAGAAAGGACGCGAACGGGAGAAAGAAGAAAATCCGCCGGAAGAAGCAGAAAACATAACGGAAGATGATGTCCGTGCCTACTTTGATGAACTGACTGAAAGGTCTGATGCGGGCAAGGCGGGCTCGCTTACGCTTTTCAATTCAGTCCTGCCTGAAAAGAAAGACGAAAAGCACTGGCTGGTGCTGCCTTTTGAATGGAATTTTAGAGATTCTGGTGGAGTAATTAGAGTTTTGCTTTCCGAAGATAAAAAAATCATTCATAAGGTGATAATAAATTGTAAGAATCCGGTTAAATCTTATCTCTTTGTGTTATATTTTAGGGCAAATAAGATTCAGACCGTGAAGTTTTGTACGGAAAATGCTGTTTCAGACGGTTCCTTGCAGACCGTCCGCCAGCTGATTCAAGATCAGTTTGCCGGCTGTAAAGTTGAAATAAGCGATTTCAGCGAAACTGACTGGTTTGACAGCGAAAACCTGGAACTTGGCGTTTTTGACGGAGGCGCGTGATGGAGAAAAAAGCCGTTGCACTCCGTTATCCTGAAAATGCCGATGCACCGTTTATCAGTGCGAAGGGAAATGGTTTTTCTGCTGAAAAAATCTTGAAGATTGCGCAGGAAAACAAAATTCCCGTCGTAAAAAACGAAAATCTTACGAACGTGCTTTGCGTTCAGTCTGTCGGACAGATTATTCCCGAAGATTTATACGAAGCAGTTGCTAAGGTTTTCGCCGTAATTCAGTCTTTAGAGAGATTTTAACGGAAGTTATGAGTGAAGAATTAAAGAAAAATTACACGAAAATTCCATGTTCCGAAATTGAGCTCGGCGTAAGGTATTCTGCCCCTATTTTCTTTGATGACGGCGTAAATATGTTCCTTGCTGAAAGAAAAACTGCAAAAAAATATCACATCGATGCTTTAAAACGCTGGAACATTCCGTTTCTGCTTTCCTACGGGCACAAAATCGACGAGAACTCTTCAGATACAGTCGAAAACTTCGATGACATTGAAGAAGTTGAAGAACTTGAGGAACTCGAAGATATTGAAGAAGCAGTCTGATTCAAATTTTCCTTCAACCAGAACCGTTGGAACCAGCGGTGAAAACAAAGCCGCTGATTTTTTATCGTCCAGAGGCTACGAAATTATTGCCAGAAACTGGCGGACAAGATACGGCGAAATTGATATAATAGCCTTGTAC
>CAVJKK010000072.1:0-799 GCA_963649855.1 Anaerovoracaceae bacterium | reverse complement strand
TATCGACAATATAGTAACAGCAAAATCCGTTTTGATGTTCTCGTGGTTGATATGCCACAGTTTGAACCTGTTTATCATATTGCGGATGCTTTCTCGGAGCTTGTATGACTGCTATTTCTAAGTCCTTAAAATCTCAGTATTCTGACCGTGTCCTTGAATTGAGGAAAAAAATTCACGATTCTGAATACGTTGACTTTGCCGTGCAGAGAATTGCGCAGGTTTTAAGCCGGAAACTTGTTGAAGACAGCGAGCATATATACGACGGGAGAAATCATGAGCCGAGATAATCACCACCGCCCTAAGAACCGCGGTAACTGGAATTCAAGAAACACAGAAAATTCAAACAGCAGTCAGAACTCTTATTCATCAAACAGATCATTCAGATACGAAAAATCAAAGGCTTTTGTTCCCCGCAGAGCCGTTTCAAATGCAGAAATCCAGAAACAGAACGAAGCAATCAGGGCTTTTAAGACGAATGTCGTAAAGTGCGAATATTGCGGAGAACCGATTACAGACCTTGCAAGCGCAATCAACGACCAGAAAAGCGGAAATCCCGTTCACTTTGACTGCGTAATCAAAAAACTTTCTGAAGCAGAAAAACCGGGACCGAACGATAAGGTAACTTACATCGGTAACGGAAAATTTGCAGTCCTCCATTTTGAAAACGTACACGACATGCGCCATTTTTCAATCGTAAAAGAGATTGAATGGGAAGCGCGCGACTCAAAACGCGGAGAGTGGCGCGACACAATGGCGGGACTCTATTCACAGGTTAAATAGATTCCTGATATTTTTATCC
>CAVJKK010000071.1:0-6748 GCA_963649855.1 Anaerovoracaceae bacterium | reverse complement strand
CATCTACGCTTTTAAAAGTTTCAATCGCGCGAAACGTAATATCCCCGAGGTTTCCAATCGGCGTACCGACAATGTATAGAGTAGACACAACCTAATGATAATGGTAAAAATACTAAAAATCAACGAGGTAATTTTAAAAATTTACGGGCGCCTGCCGGCAAGCCGGCACCGGGCTTTCCGCACTTCCGCTGTTCGCTCCATTGTTTTGCTGCGCAAAACAACGCCTCCGGCGGTGCTACAATCCCTGGCGCAGAATAATACAGGACACACAAAATGAACGAAAAAATCCAGCAGTTACAGCAGATGATAGACGAAAGCTCAAGAATCGTGTTTTTTGGAGGCGCAGGCGTAAGCACGGAAAGCGGCATACCGGACTTCAGAAGTCAGGACGGACTTTACCGCCAGCAGTGGAAATATCCGCCGGAAACAATCATTTCCCGCAGTTTTTTTGACGCAAATCCGAAAGAATTTTACAGATTCTACCGCGAAAAACTGATAATCAAAGACACAAAACCGAACATAACGCACATAAAACTCGCAGAACTCGAAAAAGCGGGCAAACTCACCGCCGTCGTAACTCAGAACATCGACGGTCTGCACCAGAAGGCTGGAAGCAAAAAAGTCTACGAACTGCATGGAAGCACCCTTCGCAATTTCTGCATGCGCTGTGGCAAATTCTACGATGATGCTTTCATTCTTCAGAGCAAGGACAGCCCGGACACACTCCCGCACTGCACGGAATGTGGCGGACTTGTCAAACCAGACGTAGTTCTGTACGAAGAAGGTCTGGACGACAGCACAGTAAACGGAGCAATAAAGGCAATCAGCGAAGCCGACCTGCTCATAATCGGCGGAACCTCGCTCGTAGTCTACCCGGCAGCAGGTTTTATCCGCTATTTTAAGGGCAATCACCTCGTAATGATAAATAAATCCGAAACCCAGGCAGACGGCATGGCAGATTTAGTTCTGCATCAGGGACTGGGCAGCGTCTTTGAACAGATAAAAATAAGCCCGTCAGAATCTGCAGAATAGAAGTCCAAATTTAGCGCGATTTCGACACGCTCAATCGGCGCTATATTTCAAAATTATCAGACAGCTTCTGCTATTTCTTCCCTGTCTTCTTCTGTCCGCTGAGCGAATTGCGCTCCCAGAAAACGTTGTCTTTGTAGCCCTGAATCGATTTATCCGTGTCCGCACGCAAGAGGCGCTTCGCCGCCCACATGCAGTATTCTTCGTTCAGTTCAATCCCGCAAAAATGTCTTCCGAGTTTTTTCGCCACAACGCTTGCAGTCCCGCTGCCTAAGAAAGGGTCAAAAACCACATCGCCTTTTTCAGACGAAGCAAGGATGAGTTTTGCATACAGTTTTTCAGGTTTCTGCGTCGGGTGATCAGTATTTTCCGGCATCGACCAGAACGGAATGGAGATGTCGTCCCAGAAGTTAGAAGGATAAGTGATTCTGAAGTTTCCGTCTTCCCCCTCGTCCCAGTCCTTCGGCTTGCCGTCAACCTTGTAGGGAGCAATGACTTTCCTCTTCATCTTTACGGATTCCACGTCAAAATAGTAGTCGCTGGGATTTTTCACCGCAAACCAGATGTCTTCCATGCCGTTTTTCCAGTTGGATTTTGCACCGCGTCCCTTTTCCCGCTGCCAGGTAATCCGGTTCAGCACGGAAAGATGTTTTTCAAGCGCACGCTGCAGGCTGGCAGTACATTTCCAGTCCCCGCAAAGATAGAGGCTGCCGTCCAGCTTCAGTTTTTTGCAGACTTCACCAAGCCACGAATCAAGATACGCGTCATACTTTTCAGAACTCATCGCGTTAAAGGAAAAACCGTTAAAATTTTTTGAAAGGTTGTAAGGCGGGTCAATGATGATTAAATCCGCAAATGCGTCTGGCAGCAGGGGCAGAACCTCGAACAAATCCCCGTTAATAGTCCTGTCAATAAAATCATTCTGCTTTTTCAGGTCCGCAGGCGTCGTAATCAGTTTTTTCAGCTCAGCAGCTTCCTCCGGCAAAACCTCCAGAGTTTTGTTCCGCAAAGCCTTTTCTTTCAGTTTCATAAAAATCCTTTTGAAAAAAATACCACACTTAAGCCCGATTTTTGACGGGAACGACGTAGCATAGAAAAAACCGCCTGCTCTTACAGACGGTTCTTTTTATATGTGTTTTTGCTTTTATTTGTTAATCAGGTCGAAGAGGCGGTTGAAGTCGTCCTTGTTGAAATATGAAATTTCGATTGAACCTTTGTCGTATGTGCCTTTTATCTGGACTTTCGTGCCGAGTTTCTGAATTAACTGGGTTTCCACATCGATTAAATCCGGATCGCGCGACGGTGTTTTGGCTGACGGCTTTTTTTCTTTTGGCTGCGGATTGTTCATTTCGCCCGCCATCACTTCCGTCTGATGAACCGAAAGTCCCTGTCCGACAATTTTTCCGAACAGAATCTGCATGTTCATCTTGTCTTTGACCATCAGAAGCGCGCGTGCGTGCCCTGCCGTAATTTCGCCGTTGACGAGCGATTTCTGTATGTCTTCCGGGAGTTTTAAAAGACGGATCGAATTTGCAACTGTTGCGCGGTTTTTGCCGACTTTCTGTGCAACTTCTTCCTGCTTGAGCCCACCCAGTTCCATGAGTCTGTAGTAAGCCTTTGCTTCTTCTACCGGGTTCAGGTCTGCACGCTGAATATTTTCGATGAGTGCAACTTCAAGTTTTTTCTGGTCGCTGAATGCCGAAAGCTGAACCGGAACTTTTTTAAGTCCTGCAAGACGGCTTGCACGCGTACGGCGTTCACCGGCAATGATGTAAAATGAACCGTCGCGGGCATCTTCAATCGTAATCGGCTGAATTACGCCGTTTTCTTTGATTGAATCTGCAAGTTCGCGTAACTGCGCTTCGTCAAATTCCATTCGCGGCTGGTAAGGATTCGGACGCAGAAGTTCAGGGTCAATCCAGAGCCTGCCGTTTTCGTCCTGTTCAATTCCCGCCGGAAGATTTGCTTTTCCTGCTGCTCCGGAAGTCTGATTTCCGCCCGAAGTTTCATGGTTCGCAAGGTTTTCGTTTTTTGAAGGTCCGAGCAAAGAATCAAGTCCGTTTCCCAGACCGAATTTTTTAGCCACGGCGAATCACCTCCCCAGCCAGTTTTTCGTAACTTTTGGCACCGATGCAGGCTGCGTCATAAATGCAAATCGGAACTCCGTGAGAAGGTGCTTCCGAAAGACGAACGTTCCGCGGAATAATCGTGTTGAATACAAGGTCTTTAAAATATGCCTGAACCTGGCGGACAACATCCTGAGCCAGGCGTGTGCGGCTGTCGTACATCGTAAAGAAGATTCCGCCGATTACAAGGTTCGGATTGATTGACTGCTGGACTTTTTTTACCGTCTGCAGCAGGAGTGTAATTCCTTCGAGTGCAAAATATTCACACTGCATCGGAACCATTACGGAATCTGCCGCTGCCAGTCCGTTCAAGGTTAAAATTCCAAGTGAAGGCGGACAATCGATAAGAATGAAATCATATTTGTCTTTTAACGGCGCAAGCGCATTTTTTAAGAAGTATTCGCGGTTTTCCTGGTCTACAAGTTCAATTGCAGCACCGGAAAGGTCTGTATCCGCCGTAATTGCGTCAAGATTTTCTACAGGCGTGTGCTTTACAACCTGTTCGTGGGAACACTGTCCGGCAAGAAGTTCATAAATCGTCGGTTTTCCTTTTTCTGCACCAACACCACTCGACATATTGCCCTGAGAGTCAAAATCCACAAGAAGAACTTTTTTTCCAGCCTTTGCAACGTATGCACCGATATTTATGGCTGAAGTTGTTTTTCCAACACCACCCTTTTGATTAACAAAAACAATAATTTTTCCCATATACATAATATATCGTATTTTTACAGCAAAAATATAGTACTTTGAAGAAAGTTTGCGGGATTGAAGCCTCTTCAGCCCGTAATTGAAAACTCAACCAGCGGCGCAACTGCATTCAGCGCAGCAACGAATTTTGAATAGTCATCGATTTTTGGAGCACGCACGGAATAATGAATTATCGTCTGTTCGGGATGCACCATCTGACTGATGTTCACGTCCGTAATCACAAAGCCGTTTTCGCGAATCACTTTCCGAAGCTGTTCCATGCTGAAGTCGCAGGTATTAAAAACCAGGTGAAGCGATTTTGTCCTTCCCGCCGGAAACCATCTTTCCTCAGTCTTTTCAAGCGCCAGAAGCGAAACAATAAAAACTGCAAGAAGCAGGAATGCAGGAATGAAAAGTCCTTCACCAATACAAAGCCCGATTGTCGCATCCGCCCAGATAACCGCCGCAGAAGTAAGCCCCTTTATGTTGAGCCCGTTCTTCATTATTACGCCGGCACCTAAAAAGCCGATTCCACTCACGACGCCGGCTGCAATCCTCGAAGAATCAACCTGATGCGCAGTCATCGCAATCCACTGGGAAAGAATCGAAAGCATGGCAGCCGAACCGCAGATTAAAATCAAAGTCCGCATGCCGACAACCTGCTGCCGGATTTTACGCTCAAACCCGAGTGCAAAGCCCGCAACGAAAGCCAGCGCAATTTTTATAATGCAGGAAATCAGAAAATCGTTGTTCATAAAAACTCCGTATTTTTACGCCGCCGGCTCTTTATTTTTTGAACGGAAATGCAAGATTAAAGCCCGCAGCGCCCTTTGCACCTGCCTTTACCCAGCTGATTTTCTGTTTTGCCGTCAGGGATTTTTTCATGATGTCCAGCTGATCAAGGTATTCACACAGCCAGCCCATCAGTGAACTGTCTTTTTTTGCAGTTTCATTCAGACCGTCACATTCAGCCAGCACGGGAATCACTTCCGGAGAATCCGAGACCGCCGCCGCAAAATTTTCCGCAAATGCCTTAAAAGCCGCCCCCGCCGCTGCAACAAGCACTTTTGAAACGCACTTTGTCTGCGCGCTGAGGTTTGGATTTTTTATGATTTCCGCCTGATTCACATTCGACTTATAGACAAAAACAATCTTTCCGGCTTTTCTTTCAGAATCATCTGTTTTTTTCTGCGTGAATCTGTTTAAAACTTCTCCAGCAAGATACTGATAGGAGAGAATCAGCTCATCACAGACGCGATTGCTTTCCGCAGGTCCAAGACTTCCGTATTTTGAAGCAAAGAATTCTTCATCAAAGACAAAAACCGCTTCATCAAAATTGCCGTCCTGATTCATTGCCGAAATTACAAGCGACCTCGAAGACAATGCCGAGCCTCTGTTCCACACAACGGGAACCGCTCCGTCCTGAGAAGTTTTTTCGTCCGCTTCGGGAGATGCCGTAATGACAGTCATTCTGCCATGCAAAACCGCCGCAGAAGCAAGCCCCTTTCCGTCAGGAAAATCTTTACCAGCAATAAGAATCGTTCTGTTCATTCCTGAATTATATCATTCGCGATTGTATCTGTGAACCATAAAAAAGGCGTTGCAACGAACCCGCCGGTACAGCATCCGCGCGCTTCAATTCCATAAAACAGATTTTTTCATTATACTCACAGAATGAAACTCTGGATAAAATATTTAATTGCAATCGCACTCGGACTTTCTGCAGCACTCATTCTTCCGTCAGACAGTCCGCTCGTAACTTCAATTCTTTCTTCACTCAGTGAATTTTCAATCCGTTTCGGACGCTACATGCTTCTTCCGCTTCTGTTCTTCGGAATTTCAACCGCCGTGTTCAAACTCCGCAGTACAAAAATGCTCGCAAAAACAGCACTCTGGACGATTACCGCAATCCTTGCAACTACGCTCATTCTCACAGTCCTCGGGCTCCTTTCAATCTTAATCGTAAAACTTCCGCGCATTCCAATCACCGGCGAAAAAATATCTTCAGTTCCATCGCTCGGCATAAAATCGCTCATCATGCAGCTTTTTCCTTATTCGGGATTTGATGCAGTCCTCGACGGCGCATATCTTCTGCCGTGCTTCATTTTTGCAGGCTTTGCAGGCGCGGGCTGTACAACCGACCAGACGGCTTCAAAACCGGTAATTCAGTTTCTGGAATCGGCAGCAAAACTCTGCTATTCAATCATGACGGTTTTCGTGGAATGGCTTTGTGTCGGAATGATTGCTGTTTCCGCTTACTGGATGGCAGTTTCCCGCTCAATCTTTGCCGCAGGAACTTACACGCCGCTTTTCATCATGCTGCTCGTAGATTTTATCCTCGTGTTTGCGCTCATCTACCCGCTCATCATTCATTTTCTGTGCAACGACCAGCATCCGCACCACGTGATGTATGCGTGCATAACGCCGATTGTAACTGCTTTCTTTTCGGGGGATTCAAACCTTTCGCTTTCTGTAAATCTGCGCCACGTGCGCGAAAGTCTCGGAGTTCACCAGCAGTCGGCAGACGTTACGGTTCCGCTTTTTTCAATTTTTGCACGCGGAGGAACAGCTCTCGTCAACTCAATCTGTTTTGTCGTGATTCTCCGCTCTTACTCAAGCCTCGGTTTTTCTGCCTTCGACATTCTCTGGATTTTTCTCGCCTCATTTGCAATCAGTTTTGCGCTGGGCGCGCTTCCGGCTGGTTCTTCATTTGTTGCACTCACAATTCTCTGCACAATGTACAGCCGCGGTTTTGAAGCCAGCTACCTTCTTTTGCGTCCGGCAGCTCCGGTTCTGTGCAGTTTTGCAGCCGCATTCGACGCTGTTTCCGCGGTTTTCGGCAGCTACGTTGTCGGCGTAAAGACAAAACAGTTTGAACACGTGGAAATCAAGCACTATATCTA
>CAVJKK010000070.1:0-6922 GCA_963649855.1 Anaerovoracaceae bacterium | reverse complement strand
AGTTGCTGAGTCTAGGCGTTACAATTTTTCGTGTCAACATCGTGCAAAGATTATATCACAGATAACAAAAAAGACAGCATAAAAGGCTCAATGTAAACAAAAACTTCAAAACAATCCGTTTATTTGACACTTTTCGAGGCAAAATCTAAAATGGGGGCGTTATGAACGTTTTTTTAGGCACTTCGGCTTCGTCGGGGATTGGCATTGGCAGGGCTTTTGTCATTCCGGAAACCGTCAAACGCGTTATTCCTCGCAGCAAAATTTCTGAAGACAGCCATGATGAACAGTGGGCTCATCTGGAAAAATCTCTGGCAAACGTTTCGGCAGACATTTCTGCAAAACTCGCTGAATCTAAAGGCAACAAAATCCAGAGCCAGCTTTACGAAACTTACTTTTTAATGCTCAACGATCCCGAATTCTTAAAAGAACTGAAACAGGCTTTCTACGCCCACAGCCTCAACATTGAATTCGTTCTCGACCGCCAGACCGCAAAATATGCAAAGCAGCTGCGCTCAAGTGGCAACGACTACCTTGCTGAACGCGCTCAGGACATCTGCGACGTTTTCGGCAAAGTGCTCGACGACATGCTCGATTTTCATCCGTTCAACATCGACACTGTTCCGAACGGTGCTGTAATCGTTGCAACCCAGCTCAACCCGAGCGACACCATCGTCCTTTCAAAAAGGCAGATTGCAGGTCTTGCGCTCACCGAAGGCGGAATTTCAAGCCACGTGGGAATTCTTGCCCGCAACTACGGAATCCCGGCGGTCTTCGCACTCGACAACATTGCTTCTCAGATTCAGTCGGGAGAAACCGTTGTCGTTGACGGCACTTCTGCGGAAGTCATTGCAAACCCGGACGAACAGTCTTTAACCGAATTCAACAAAAAAATCGAAGAAGAAAAGGCACACGCTGAAGTTCTTGCTAAATTCCGCAACGTTGAAGCGCGCACAAAAGACGGCGAACGTTTTTACGTCTATGCGAACATCGGCACGGTGGAAGAAGCAGAACTCGCACTCAAGGAAGGCGCAGACGGAATCGGGCTTTTCCGCACGGAATTTCTTTTTATGAGCCAGAGCGACGGCGCACATTCTGCCCTTTTTGATGAAGAAGCGCAGTTCAACGCGTATAAACAGGTTCTCCAGACGATGAACGGAAAACCCGTTACAATCCGCACCCTCGACGCCGGCGGCGACAAACTTATCAATTCTCCGGAAATCCACATCAACGAAGAAAAAAATCCTCTGATGGGGCTCCGCGCAATCCGCCTCAGTCTTGAAAACCCGATGCAGCTCAAAACCCAGTTCCGCGCACTCTACCGCGCAAGCGTTTACGGCAAATTGAAGATCATGCTTCCGCTCATCACTGACGTTGAACAGGTTCAGCAGACTCTGAACATCGCAAAAACGGCGCAGGAAGAATTGAAGTCGGAAAACATTGAATTCAACCCGAACGTTCCGATTGGAATCATGATTGAAACCGCTGCAGCAGCCCTCACCGCCGACTGTCTTGCAAAAGTAAGCGATTTTTTCTCCATCGGCACGAACGACCTTACGCAGTATACAATTGGGGTTGACCGCGAAAACGCAAATGTTTCTTCACTCTACAATGAATTTCATCTTGCAGTCTTAAGAATGATTCAGAACACGATTACCGAAGGCGAAAAGGCTGGAATTGACGTTTCTGTCTGCGGCGAAATGGCAAGCCGGAAATCAAGCGCACTCGTCTTAGCCGGCATGGGAATCCGCCACTTGAGCATGAGCCCAAAAATGATCTGCAAAATCAAGGAACTGCTTTCAAAATACACGGTAAACGAACTGAAAACCATCTCGTCAAAACAGCTGAATTCACTATAATAGAGAGACTATGAAAAAAGCCAAAAAATCAAAACCTGACTTTTCAAAACCAAAGCCGGCACAAACTGAAACTTCCGGAGAATTCGACTCTCCGTTCCCGGCAGAAGACGGCACAGAAAACGCTGTTTCCGTTACGGACGACGAATTTGGTCAGAAAGACGAAAACGCAACGGAAGAACTGAAATTCTTTACGGACAAATCTTACATAAATCTTCCGACAGTTGCCATTGCAGGCCGTCCGAACGTTGGAAAATCGACTCTCTTCAACCGCTTTATGCACAAACGCCTTGCAATCGTTGACCCGACTCCGGGCGTAACGCGCGACCCTGTTGAAGGAACGGCATTCATCGGCGGAAAACCGGTTCACCTCGTAGACACCGGCGGTTTTAAACTTGACCGTGACCTTAAAAGCCGTGAATCAGAAATGGACGAACTCGTCGTTGAAAAATCTCTTTCTGTAATCCGCCGCGCAGATTTGATTCTTCTTCTGCTCGAAGCGGGGAAAATCACGGGCGAAGACGAAGAATTCATTCACCTCCTGCGCCCTTACTGGAACAAGGTGATTGTTGCCGTAAACAAATGCGAAGGCGGCTCGGGCGAAAACGTCAGCTGGAACTACCTTCAGTTCGGATTCAATGAACTGCTTTTCATTTCCGCAGACCACGGCGATCACATCACGGAACTTGCAAAATCAATTACTTCTCGCCTGGATTTCAGCAAAGTTGAAGAAGGCGTTGAAGAACCGGCAATCAAAATCGCAATCGTCGGCAAACCGAACACGGGAAAATCGACGCTTTCAAACCGCCTTACGAACACGCAGAATTCAATCGTTTCAGATTACGCCGGTACAACCCGCGACGTCGTAGAAGGAAGCTTTACGTGGGGCAAGCGCAAATTTGAAGTCCTCGACACCGCAGGAATCCGCCGCAAGGCAAAAGTAAAGCAGAACGTCGAATATTATTCCGTAAACCGCGCAATCAAAACCCTCGATGAATGTGACGTTGTATTCTTGATGATTGACGCAGAACAGGGCTTAGCCGACCAGGACAAAAAAATCTGTTCGCTCGCATACGAACGCGGCAGGGGAATCATCTTTGTCCTCAACAAGTGGGATCTGAAGGAACAGACGAAAAAAGTCTACAAGGATACGGTTGAATACATTCAGTATATGTTCGGGCAGATGCAGTTTGCGCCGATTCTCCGCCTTTCCGCCCTCAACGGGGACGGAATCAAGGAACTGATGGAAACCACCGTCCGCCTTTACAAGCAGCTTACGACAAAAATTGAAACTTCCGCGCTCAACAAGGCACTCGACGACTGGCTTTTCCGCTATCCGCCGCCAGCAAGCAAGGCAATTCACTTTAAAATCCGCTACATGACGCAGACAAGCACAAACCCGGTAGCGTTCCGCATTTTTGCAACGAGCCCGGACAACGTTCCTGAAAGCTATGTAACGTATTTAAAGAACAGAATCCGCGAAGACCTCGGTTTTGACCAGATTCCTGTTATCCTCGAAATGAAATCCAGCCGCAAAAAGTGGGAAAACCGTTTTGAATAACGGACTTTTCGGGTTATTCTTGAATTATGACATATTCAATCGGTGAAGCCGAAGAACTGACAGGAATAAAAGCTCACATTCTGCGTTACTGGGAAGATGTGATTCCGTGGTTTGCCCCGCGCAAAGACCTCGGCGGAAGAAGAATCTACACCGAACGCGACATTGATCTGATTCTCCGCTTGAAATACCTCATCAACGAACGCAAATTCACGATTGAAGGTGCACGCGACGAAATTCTACGCGAAACAAACGAATACGACAAAAACGCCGGCATGCTGGACGCAATCCGCCAGATCCGCTCAGAACTGAGCCAGCTCTACATGCTGGTCCGCAAATACAGGAAGTAAGACGCACTATGGAAAAACAGGAAGCAAAATGGTACGAAAAGGCTTCGGGAAAAAGACAGCATAAAGCAGAAAACTCAGCAAAACTCGCCGCAAAGGGTGAATTAAAAAAACAGCGCAGGGAACAGAAAACTGAAGAAAAATCAAAGGCAGCCGCAAAAACTGACAGCCGTGCAAAAAGCACAAAATCACAGGCTTTTAAGCCAAAGTTGAAGCCGCGCTCTTCCACTTCCTCAGTTTCAATGTTCAGCACGAAAAATCTTCCTGCTGAATCAATCGAGATCCTGGAGAACTTCAATAAAATCGTCGCAGAAACCCGCAGTCTTTCGGGCAAACAGCAGACTCTCCTTCCAAAACAGATAAAAAACCTGAGCCACCAGCTCACCGACGACAGAAACAGCCGCCGCTTAGGCTACATGAACGACGCCGGGCAGATTTCCGCCTACATCACGTATTTTATGTGGTGGAATCTCGTGCGTTTGACTCGGCTCTTTGCAAATCTGCCTGAAAACTCCTTCACGCTGAACGAAAATGACGTCTGCCTTGATTTAGGCTCAGGTCCGCTCACAGTTCCGTGCGCACTCTGGCTTGCCCGCCCTGAACTCCGCTCAAAGAAGCTCACTTTTTACGTCCTCGATTTGAGTCAGAACGTACTCGCTGCCGGAGAAGAAATTTTTCTTTCAATTACGGCAAAAACGATTCAGAAAAATCAGGAACCGTGGAAAATCATCCGCGTAAAAGGCCCGCTCGGAACGGCAATCAGACAGAAGCCGTCGCTCATAACCTGCGCCAACGTTTTTAACGAACTTGCACAGACAAGCGAAATGCAAAGCGACTACCTTGCAAAAACCTACGTTGCCGACATCGAAAAATATTTTGAAAAAGACGCTGCCTCTCCGCAGACAGTCTTCATAGTTGAACCGGGCGACCCGCACTCTGCACGCCTTGTAAGCCTTATGCGCGACTCCCTTCTCCGCCGCAGCTTTCTGCCTTTAAGTCCGTGTCCGCACATTCACGCATGCCCGATGGCAGGACGCACGACTTCCAGCCCGAACGGAAAATGGTGCAACTTCGCCTTTGACACAGGCGACGCTCCCCGGGAACTCTTAGCGCTTTCAAAAAATGCAAACTTAACGAAAGAGCGCGCTGCCTTGAGTTTTGTTCTTGCCCGCCGCACGCCAGATGCCGCTCAAAAAGATGAAAAACCGTCAGAGCAGAAGATGCTTGAACTTCGCGTTGCCTCGGATTTTATAAAACTGCCGGAACTGCACAGATCGGGTTATTACTGCTGTTCGGAAATCGGGCTTGTTCTTGCGGTTGATGTTTCAAACGTCCGCCCGCAGAACGGTGATTTGATAAAAGTTAAACCGCCGAAAAACACTGATTCCTTAAAGACAGACAAAAAGTCCGGCGCACTTATACTGGAAATCTAGAAAATACAAAAGGCTTTCGGTCGGTTCTGGCATCAGTTTTCAAGGCTTTCAACCCATTTCTGCATCAGGATTCCGAACGCTACTCCCACGTTCAGGCTTGCCTTTAAGCCTTTCATCGGGATTGAAACGCGTCCGTACTCTGCTTTTTTCAATGCTTCCGGGCTTACGCCGAGTTCTTCCGAGCCGACAATGCAGATTCCTTTTTTCGGAAAATTGAATTCTTCAATCGGTGTGCCACCTGTTTCAAGCACAAAAATCGGAATGTCGTTTTCTTTTGAATACTTTTCAAGTTCATCGAGGCTTTTTTTCTGCCAGCCCATGGTTTCAATGCAGCCCATTCCGCTTCTTACGGCTTTCGGGTGATCCGGCGGAACGCACAGCGGACTTACAAACACGTTTTCCGCGCCCATCGCTTCTGCCGTCCTGAAAATTGAACCGAGATTGAACGGCGAGCGGATGTCCTCAGCATAGACGCTCACGCCTTCAAAAAAATCGCGCTGCTTTACGACGCCGTTTTCGTCAAACTGTTCGGGGTGAGGAGCGATAATCAAATCCCACTCGGCAGGAAAAGTCCCGATTATTTTGAGCATGACGTTGCGCGCAAGATTGCAGGCACGTTTTTCGTCAAAAGGCTCAGAAGCGAGGACTTTCAGGAGGAGTTTTGCAGCGTCTTCCGGCATATCCGGGTCTTTTAAGGTGATTTTTACGATTTCTTTTATGTAGTCTGCACGGCTGATTGATTTGTAAGAATATTCGTTTCCTTTTTCGGGAATTCCGTCAACATCGCGCTCAAGCGCGCCAAGCGTCAGTGCAATTTTTCTGCGCTTCTGCCCGCCTTCAAGATGACACAATTTTCCAGGCTCAATCATAGTCTTGCAGTTCCTTAATACGCCGATTTCAACAGTTCAAACAAATCATCGCTCGTCATTGCACGCGGAAGTTCATTTATATACTCTGTTTTTGACGCGTCTTCCGCCGCCAGTGCAAGCTGTTCAATCGAAACCGACAAATCCTTTAAGCGCGCCGGCAGCCCTGCCTTCGCAATCCGCTCACGGATATTTTCAGCAAACGCCTGCGAAAACTCATCGTTGCCGTCTTTTTCACATTCCACGCCGAAACACTTCGCAAACTTTGCAACCCTGTCGCTCTTGAATTTTGCACAGAATTCAATCACCGATGGAAACAGAATCACGGAAACAAGAGAACGATTCAGCTTAAACCGCGCATTCACCGCAAGCGCAAGCAGACCCGCAGGTCCAAAAGAACTTGAACTTGCCGCAAGACTTGCCATGCAACCGCCCTGAAACAGAAGTTCTTCCTTCGGCGTTGTAATCGAAAGCGACTGTGAACCGTCAAAAGCGAGTTTTAAGAGCTCTGCAGATTTTTCGGCAATCATGTCGCTGAAAAAATTTGCCTTCTGCGAAAGATATGCTTCTGCCGCAAAACAGACGCTTTCGAGAGCCATGCACGCTGTCTGATTATCGGTAAGCGTTACGGACATTGACGGATCGAAAACCGCCACCTTGCAAAGTCCGTTCTGAACTTTAAAAAGCCGCAGGCTGTTTGAGCGGGAATCGCACAGCGCAACGTTATTCGTAAAAACATAGGGATTTCTGCACGTCGTCGGCAGCACGATGAGCGGAAGCGACACTTTACCGGCAGATGCACCTTCCGCAAAAGAATAGATGTCGCCTTTTTCGTAAAAATAAGCCGCAACAGCACGCGCAATTC
>CAVJKK010000069.1:0-7140 GCA_963649855.1 Anaerovoracaceae bacterium | reverse complement strand
ATGGACGACCCTGTACCCGAAGCCTGAAAACAGAACTTCACATAAAAGTTCAAAAACCGCCGCAACGGCAGAACATGTTACGACCTGAGTCCACGACCATCCGAAGAAGAATTTTGAAACGACGGTCGCAAAGACAAAGTTGTCGACAAACTGTCCGATTCCGGTTGAAATGTAGGAACGCGCCGCAAAGGCAAGAAATCCGTCAGTCTTCTGTATGCGCCCGATTGCACTGTTCAAAAGCGAATTGACGACCGACGAAATGATTGAAGCAAGAGCCGACCCTAAAACGACGTACCACGAACCGCCGAAAGTCGCATTTAACGCACGGTTTACTTCCGGATTTTCGCTTGCATAGAATTCGCCCCACATGCCCGGTGCCTTTGACAGAAGTGCAAAAATCAGCGTGACGCACAGGTTTACCGCAAGAGCCAGAAACGAAACTTTGATCGAAGCCTTTGCCCCCCAGCGCTTGCAGATGATGTCCATGCACAGAAACATCATCCAGCTGAACGCAAAACCGCAGTCAAGTGCAAGATATTTGTAGCTGACGAGTTCCTTGTTTGCAAGAAGATTCGCGCATACAACCGAAAGGACGAACAGTGAAACTGTAAGGGAAGGAATGTTCCTGAGAAGAATCTTGTAGTCTTCAAGTTCGGAACGAAGAAGGGAAAATAGTTTTTTCATAAAACTGTGGACACAAAAACGCCCGCCTCCATAAGAATTTTGATTTATAACGCGCAGGAGAATTATGAGGAATCATAAACTGCGCAGAAAAGAATCTACAGTTTTGAATGAAAAATGGCAACTGCGGCGGAAAATCGTCTTATTGAGCAATGACCCGAAAATCATTATCATCAGTGGTACTTTTATTTTAAAAACGGGACACTGTATGAAAATCAACGGATCGCAGATTGTAATTGAATGTCTGGCAGAGCAGGGAGTAGACACTGTTTTTGGTTATCCAGGCGGAAATATCCTCAATATTTATGATGCACTTTATAAAAACTCAGACCGCATCACTCATATTCTGACTGCTCACGAACAGGCTGCAGCCCACGCTGCGGACGGTTATGCGCGTTCAACCGGTCGTGTCGGAGTGTGCATGGCAACGAGCGGTCCGGGCGCGACAAACCTCGTAACCGGCATTGCAACGGCTTATATGGATTCTGTTCCGATTGTAGCGATTACATGTAACGTAGGCACTCCGCTTCTCGGAAAGGACACTTTTCAGGAAATCGACATTACCGGCGTAACCCTCCCGATTACAAAGCACAATTTTATGGTCAGAAAGGTTGAAGACCTTGCAAATGTTTTCCGTCAGGCGTTCATCATCGCAAAATCCGGCAGACCGGGTCCTGTTTTAATCGACATTCCGAAGGACGTTACGGCTGCCGTATGCGAGTTTGAACCGCTCAAAAAAGGCGACGACGGACTTTCTTCACTTGTAGACGCAAACGCAAACTTTAAGCGGGTTGTAACCGTAAAAACTCCTTCTGATGAAGAAATAAAAAAAGCGGCGGAAATCATCAATAAATCAGAACGCCCTGTAATTTATGCCGGCGGCGGAATTAAAATCTCCGGTGCAGAAAAAGAACTCCTTGAATTTGCAGAAAAAGCACAGATTCCAGTTTCTGAAAGCCTTATGGGACGTGATGTTTTCCCTGCAAATCATCCGTTGTGTACGTGGATGGTCGGAATGCACGGAACGCGCGCAAGCAACATGGCAGTTACGGAAAGCGACCTTGTACTGGCGCTCGGTTCACGTTTTTCTGACCGCGTAATCGGCGATCCGAAAAAATTTGCAGCAAATGCTACTGTTTTTCATATCGATATTGACCCGGCAGAAATCAACAAGAATATTCCTGCTGGTGCGGAACTCGTCGGGGATTTGAAAGCAATCCTTACGAGACTTCTTCCTTTGATAGAAAAAAAATCACGCCCTGAATGGCTTAAAAAAATTGACGGCTGGAAAAAAGAAATTCCTGCAAGCTACAACGCTGTAAAGCCGAACTCGGTTAATCCTAAATTCATGCTGGAAACAGTTCATAAATATGCAGGTGACGATGCTTTCATTACGACGGAAGTCGGCGAACACCAGATGTGGACGGCTCAGTTCTATCCGTTCTGTAAACCGCGCACTTTCCTTACTTCCGGTGGACTTGGAACGATGGGCTACGGAACTGGGGCTGCGATGGGCGCTCAGGTGGCAAATCCGGACAGAAGGGTAGTTCACATTGCCGGAGACGGTTCTTTCAGAATGAACTGCAACGAACTGTGTACGATTGCACGCTACAACCTTCCGATTGTGATTGTTCTTGTAAACAACGGAACTTTGGGCAACGTCCGCGTATGGCAGAAGCTTTTTTACGAAAAACGCTACAGTCATACGACGCTTGATTTCGGACCTGACTGGAAAAAACTTGCCGATGCTTACGGCGTAGGCTATGTGAAGGCAAACAACAACGAAGAATTTGACAGAGTGTTTAAGCAGGCATTTGATCAGAAGAAGCCTGTCATCGTTGATACGATTGTTGACATTGACGAGATGATTTTCCCAATGGCAATTCCTGGAAAACCGATCGATGAACAGATGATGTCGTGGGGAAACTAGCATGCAGAAAAATAATGCTCACGGAACAATGACGAAAGATAATCACGCGGCGCTCTGGCACGGTCGTTTTGCTGAAGGTCCTGACGCTGCGGCGGTTGAATTTGAAACTTCGATTCACGTTGATGAACGCATGGCACTTGACGACATTCACGGTTCAAAGGCTCATGCTTCCATGCTCTGCAGTCAGAAAATCATTTCAGAAAAGGAAAATCAGGAAATTCAGTCGGGGCTGGATTCCATCGAAGCGGATTTGAAATCCGGTGCCCTTCAGATTGACTACTCGGCAGAGGACATCCATTCTTTCATTGAAGCAACTCTGACGGACAGAATCGGCGAAAGCGGGCGCAAACTTCACACTGGGCGCAGCCGCAACGACCAGATTGCACTTGATGAACGCCTTTATCTGCGTCGCGTAATTCCAGAGCTTCAAAAACAGCTCGCTTCACTAATAAAAACTCTCGCAAATATTGCAGGCGAACACACTGACTCTCTTTTAACGGGCTATACCCACATGCAGCATGCTCAGCCGGGAACGCTTGCTCAGCATCTTTGCGCATGGGCGTGGATGCTCGTGCGCGACTACGAACGCCTTTCAGACAGCTTAAAGCGTGTCGCACTTTCTCCTTTGGGAAGCGGCGCTCTTGCGGGCTCTGACCTTCCTCTTGACCGTGAAAAAGTTGCTTCTCTGCTCAAGTTTGACGGAGTTACGGAAAATTCACTCGACAGCGTTGCAGACCGCGATTACTGCATCGAGTTTACCGGTGATTTTGCCCTGATTCAGATGCATTTGAGCCGTATGTGTGAGGAAGTTGTTTACTGGTCTACGACTGAGTTCGCTTTTATTGATTTGAGTGAAAAATGGTCGACCGGTTCTTCAATCATGCCTCAGAAAAAGAATCCTGATTTTGCCGAACTTATCCGCGGAAGGACGGGCAAGGTTTACGGAGATTTATTCAATCTTCTTACGATGATGAAAGGTCTTCCGATGAGCTACGACCGTGACATGCAGGAAGACAAAGAGCCTCTTTTTGACGCCCTCGACTGCGTTCAGGGAAACATAATCGTTTTTGAAGCGATGATTGCAAGCGCAAAATGGAATAAAGCAAAAATGGCTGCAAGCTGCGAAGGCGGTTTTGCAAATGCAACTGACGTGGCAGACTATCTTGTGTGCAGGGGAATTCCTTTCAGAACGGCACATTCTCTTGCGGCTCAGTGCGTCCGTCTTGCAATTGACACGGGCAGAAAGGCAATTGAAGAACTGACACTCGCAGAAGTTAAGGCAATCAGCCCGCTTTTTGAAGAAGACCTGTTCCAGAAAATTACTCCGGAAGCATGCATGCGTGCAAGAAAAACAACCGGCGGACCAAGTCCGGAGCAGACGAAAAAACAGATAGAAAAACTTCTGTCTTTCTGTGAAGGAAAGTGCTAGATTTCTGTTGATTTTTTTTATGGCATATTTATTTTAGGAGAAAAATATGAAAAAAATGTTTGCTGCATTTGCAGTTGCTGCTGCAGTTGCAATGCTCGCCGGCTGTTCAAAAAAGACAGCAGAAGACAATTCCCTCGAAAGCCTGAAAGCTCGCGGTGAATTCGTCCTTGGACTTGATGATTCTTTCCCTCCGATGGGCTTCAGAGATGATTCAAACGAAATCGTAGGATTCGACATTGACCTTGCAAAAGAAGTTGCTGCCCGCCTCGGAGTAAAATTCCGCGCACAGCCGATCAACTGGGATTCAAAAGAACAGGAACTCGCAACGGGAAACATTGACTGCATCTGGAACGGTCTTACAATCACGGAAGAAAGAAAAAATGCGCTTTCGTTCTCAAAGCCGTACCTCAAGAATGCACAGATTCTTGTAGTCCGCAAAGATTCGGGAATTAAAAATCTTGCTGACCTTGCCGGAAAGACAATCGGACTTCAGGCTGGTTCTTCTGCCGCAGACGCACTTGAAGAAGCTGCTTCATTCAAGAGTTCCGTAAAATCCGTAATCGAATTCAAAGACAACATCATGGCTCTCAACGACCTTGAAATCGGCGGAGTTGACGGCGTTGTAATGGATCTCATCGTTGCAAATTACGCAATCTCAACTTCTGGCAAGCCTTTCACTGTTCTTGAAGAAGGTCTTTCTCCGGAAGAATACGGAATCGCTTTCCGCAAGAATGACGTAAAACTCACGAATGCAGTTCAGGAAGCCCTTGAAGCAATGTACGCAGACGGAACAGTTGAAAAGATTTCAACAAAATGGTTCGGCTCTGACATTACATCAATCGGTAAAAACTAAAATTAAAGGAAACTGACGGGCTGACTTTTTAAAGTTTTGTCTGTCAGTTTTTATTTTTTCCTGCGGATTTATATGACAAAGATGATTTTAACGATGCTTCAGTCGAGCGTGGTTTCGATTGAAGTTTTTTTCTTGACGCTGATTTTTTCAATTCCTCTTGCCCTGCCGATTACGATGGCGCGCATGTCAAAAATCAAGCCGCTTTCCATGCTTGCAAATGCATTTCTGCTTGTTATCCGCGGAACTCCGCTCATGCTGCAGCTGATTGTAGTTTATTTCGGACCTTACTATCTCTTTAAATTTTCGTGGAACCGTTTTACCGCTGCAATCGTTGCCCTTTCCGTAAATTATGCCTGCTATTTTGCAGAAATTTACCGTGGCGGACTACAGTCAATTCCCGGCGGACAGTACGAGGCGGCAAAAGTCCTCGGATATACAAAAACACAGACATTTTTCAAAATCATCATTCCGCAGGTCGTAAAAAAGATAGTTCCTCCAATCGGGAACGAAGTCATCACCCTTGTAAAAGATACTGCACTTGTAAGCGTCATCGGGGTAGTTGAACTTTTGAGGACAGCACAGACACATTCAAGCCGGCTTTTCAGCACGACGCCGATTTTCATCGCCGGAATTTTTTATTTCATCATGAACTGGGTTGTAACTGTATTTTTCATCAGACTAGAAAAAAAACTTGATTATTATAAATAGATTTTTCAGGTGGAACGGCAAAGTTTTATAGCGAAGTGAATATCAGGAAAGAATATGAGCATAATTTCTGTAAAAAATATAAAAAAGAGTTTCGGCAGCATAGAGGTTTTGAACGGCATTTCCCTGGATGTTGAAAAAGGTTCAGTTCTTGGAATCATCGGACCTTCAGGCTCAGGAAAGTCGACCCTTCTGCGCTGCATTGCCCAGCTGGAAACCGTGCAGGCAGGAACGATTGAAATCTGCGGAGAAAATCTTGTAACTGACGGAGTTTATGCCGACAAGGCGACACAGCAGAAAATCCTGATGAACTTAGGCTTCGTCTTTCAGAACTTCAACCTTTTTCCCCACTATTCGGTATTGAAAAACATCGTTGACCCTCAGGTAAGCGTCTTAAAGCTTTCAAAGGAAGAAGCCGTTGAAAACGCGATGGATCTGATAAAAAGAATCGGACTCAGCGGAAAAGAAAAACATTATCCGTGCGAACTTTCGGGCGGACAGCAGCAGCGTGTGAGCATCGCGCGTGCCCTTGCCTTAAAGCCGAAAGTCATGCTTTTTGACGAACCGACAAGCGCTCTCGACCCGGAACTCACCGGAGAAATCTTAAAAATCATTCGCATGCTCGCAGAAGAAAAGATGACGATGATTGTCGTAACTCATGAAATGGCATTTGCCCGCGACATCAGCGATAAAATGATTTTCCTTGACAACGGAATAATCCTTGAACAGGGCGACCCGAAAGAAATGATAAACAACCCGAAAAGTGCAAGAATGCGGGACTTCCTAAAACGCTTTAATGATAAATAGCCCCGACTCCGGCTGTTTGACATTAAAACAAAACGTGCCAGGGATGGCACTAAAGACTGAAGTTTTTTGTGCACGACAGGACGTCGTATAAATCCCGAGACACGTTTTTAAAATCACCTTTCGGGAAATGCCCGAAGACTCACTTTTTAAAATTCTGCCTTCGGGAAAATCCCGAAAGCCGTTTTTCTTAAATTTCTGCCTTCGGGAAAATCCCGAAGCCCATTTTTTTAAATTCCGCCTTTCGGGAAAATCCCGAGAGCCTTTTTTAGACGGCTAATTTCAAAAACTCGAAATTAAAGTTAAATTCTTTTTTTCGTATTCCGATAATTTTATTATGAATACGTTTACAAAATCAGTTGAACTTCTTCACCGCGCAATGGACGTCAACAGCCTGCGCTATCAGGTTTCTGCAAATAATATTGCAATGGCTGAAGTTCCGAACTACAAGCGGCAGACTGTCAATTTTGAAAGCGAATTGAAACGCGCTTTTGAAAGTGAAAAAGATACTGCTCATCAGATGAACCTTACCCGCACAGACGAGCGTCATATTGCCCTCAACGAACCTTACGACTGGAAAGACGTTGAACCGCGCCGCGTGACTGACTGGACTACAACTGCAAATGCAAACGGAAACAACGTGGATGCAGAATACGAAGCAACGAATATCCTGAAAATCCAGATGAATTACAGGCTTTTAACCCAGCTGCAGAACTTTGAATTCAGTCAGGTGAAGCT
>CAVJKK010000068.1:0-7140 GCA_963649855.1 Anaerovoracaceae bacterium | reverse complement strand
GAGGGAGTCTTCCTTCAGTTCGTCGCTTATCAGAATACAGCCGAGATATTTTGAGTCCTCTGCAACGTGAACCACAGTTCCAGCCAGCACTTTTTTATTGAGTTCTTCAAGAATCTTCGCGTCAATCTGCACGTTTTCTTTCTGCATGAGCTTTTCGTTTCCGGCAAGAACCGTCTTTCCGTTCAGCGTGATTTTTACGCCGTGCCCGCTGATTTCCTGAGCTTCTTCGCGCAGACATTCAAGACAGCACTCGTTTGTGAGTCCGTTCTGTGCATTGCGTTCCTCGTGTTCCTTACACAATGACTTTGAAATCGGGTGATTTGAATAATATTCTGCGTGAGCAGCAAGGCGGATAAGTTCATCTTCCGTCATGCCCTCTACAGTAAAAACTTTAGAAACCGCAAAGATTCCCTTCGTTAAAGTACCCGTTTTGTCAAAAACTGCGGTCTGAACCCGGCTCAAGGCTTCTATATAGTTGCTTCCTTTTACGAGGATTCCGTATTTTGATGCCGCACCTATCCCGCTGAAGAACGACAGAGGAATCGAAATTACAAGCGCACACGGGCAGCTTACTACTAAGAACATGAGCGCACGGTAAATCCATGTGTTCCAGCCCGTCTGTACAAAAACCGACGGGGCAAAGACTTTCAGGGCGAGCGGAAGGAGAACTGCCACCACTGCCGCAAGGATGCAGACAACCGGCGTATAATATTTTGCAAACCGCGTGATGAATTTTTCCGTACGTGCCTTTACTTCGCCCGCCTTCTGAGTAAGTTCGAGGATGCGGGTAACTGCGCTCTGCCCGTAATCTTTCGTAACGCGGACTCTCACCAGACCCTGCTGGTTTACAAAGCCCGCCATGATTGCGCTTCCCTTTTCAACCTTGCGCGGAACACTTTCCCCGGTTAAGGCAGATGTGTCCATGAAAGACGCGCCTTCTTCTATTTCTCCGTCGAGAGGAACACGCTCTCCCGGCTTTACTTCTATGAGTTCTCCGACAGAAACTTCTTCCGGTTTTGCTTCAATTACTTCGCCGTTACGAACGACAAACGCTTTGTCCGGGCGGATGTCCATCAGGGCACTGATTGAATCCCGGCTTTTGTCCACCGCATAATCCTGAAAGAATTCACCGATGTTGTAGAAGAGCATGACCGCAACCGCTTCGCCGATTTCCCCGAGGAAGATTGCACCAACGGAAGCGACTGCCATTAAAAACTGCTCGTCGAATACCTTTCCGTGAAAAATGTTGTACACTGCCGACTTTAAGACGCCTTTTCCGCAGATGATGTAAGAAGCAAAATAGAGCACGAGATAAAGCGCCCTGTGTACATCTGCACCGCCCGCCTGCACGGAAGCAAGGACATTCTTAAAAAACGGAACGTGCTCTACGATAAGCCCTGCCACAAAAAAAGCGAGAGCCGTAAGAATCTGCCTTAACGAAAGTTCGGACTCTTCCTCGTTTTCGCCGTCATCGTGGCTGTGGCAGCACGGACAGGCGTGTCCTTTGTGTGAATGTTCGTGGTGTTCCCCGCCGTTGCAGTGGCACTCTGGTTCTTCATGTCCTGCTTCTGTGCGGGCACAACAGCCGTCTGTCTTTTCTTTTATTTCTTCAGTTTCTGCTTTCATAAGTTCTCCTGCAAAAGCGCATCCGCGTCAATTCTATTCTGAAACGTGGTCAATTCCCTGATTCATGATTGAAAGAACGTGGTCATCATCGAGCGAATAGTAAATCTGTTTTCCGTCGCGGCGACCGCGCACAAGTTTGCTGTCCTTAAGGATTTTCAGCTGATGGCTGATTGCACTGTCAGTCATTCCGACCGCCTGCGCAAGTTCCCCGACAGACTTTTCTCCGTCATGCAGCGCAAAAAGCATCTTAATCCGCGTTGAATCCCCGAAAATCTTGAAAAGTTCCGCCAGGTCAATCAGCACGTCTTCGTCAGGCATTTCCATAGTTTTAACCTCATTTGAACACTTGAACGATTGTTCAACTATTCACAAATCATTTATACAACACCGCCCCTCCGCTGTCAACAAAAAAGATAAAATGTGATAAAGTCGTGTAAAAATAAATGGCGGGTTTATGAATATTCTATCTATCAGTAATCTTGCGAAAATGGGCAGGGAGGCGCCGCTGTTTACCGGCGTTACTTTCGGGCTCAATGAAGGCGAAAAAGCCGCAATCATCGGCAGAAACGGAACGGGAAAGTCCACCATGCTTTCCGTAATTGCAGGCGCACTCACCGCAGACGAAGGTACAGTCGTAATCAACAAGGAAAGCGGCGTAAGCTTTTTGAGTCAGAACCCGCTCTTTAATGCAGAAGACACGATTGAACAGCACATCTTCAAGTCGGACAGTCCCAAACTCGCAAAAATCCGCGAATACGAAGAACTCTGTCTTGCAATGGAAAAAGGTTTTACCCAATCGCAGCAGGCGCGCTTCGACACCCTCACGCTGGAAATGGACAAAGGCTCGCTGTGGAATTACGAATCGCAGGTACGTTCAATCCTGAGCACGCTTGGAATCAAGGACATGACGCGCAAAATGGGCACGCTTTCCGGCGGAATGTTGAAAAAAGTCGCGCTTGCCCAGGTCTTAGTCGAAGACACAAAACTCCTTCTCCTTGATGAACCTACGAACCACCTCGACATCGAAACAATCTGCTTCTTGCAGAATTATCTGCACGACACGAAACGTTCTGTCCTCATGGTAACGCACGACCGCTATTTTCTGGACGCCGTCTGTTCAAGCATCTACGAACTTGACCGCAAAAAACTCAAGCTGTACGAAGGCAACTATTCCACCTACCTCGAAAAAAAACAGATAGAACTCGAAATCGAACAGAACACAGAACGCCGCATTGAATCCGTCCTTCGCATAGAACGCGACTGGCTCATGAGGGGACCGTGCGCACGCGGAACAAAGGCAAAGGCGCGCATTCAGCGGGATAACGCCCTCATCAACCGCGAAAAGTTTGCACAGGACAAGGGCTTTACCTTTGAAGTTGCGGGCAGAAGGCTCGGCGGCAAAATCTTAGAGCTCCACGACATTTCAAAAAACTTTCCGAAAGGCTATGTTGGACAGACGGAGGCAGACCTTACAGAGCAGTCCGCACACGCCCCGAACTTTACGCCGGTCCTCAAAAACTTTTCCTACAAGTTCAACAAAGGGGAAAAAATCGGCATCTTCGGCAATAACGGCTCAGGCAAGTCAACGCTCTTAAACATAATCACGGGCACACTCGCGCCGGACACGGGCTATATCGAAAAGGGCGAAAACACCTTCATCGGCTACTACCAGCAGAACCCGGTCTTTAAGAATCTCAACATGACCGTCCTCGACTACATAAAGGAAGCCGCGGAAATCGTACACCGCAACGACGGCAAGACTTTGAGCGCGTCGCAGTTCCTGAACGAATTCGGCTTTGAAGGCAAAATCCAGCACTCGATGCTTTCCACACTTTCCGGCGGGGAACGAAAGCGCGTTTTCTTAGTCCGCCTTTTGATTTCAAATCCAAACTTCCTTGTCCTCGACGAACCGACCAACGACTTTGACATTTTCACGATGAACATCCTCGAACAGTTCCTGACGGAATATCAGGGCTGCCTTTTAATCGTAAGCCACGACCGCTATTTTATGGACAAGGTTGCCGACACGCTTTTCATAATGGAAAACGACGGAAGCATCAGCGGTTTTGTGGGCAAATGTTCCGAATACATCGACCTCTTGGAAGAAAAAAAGAAGACACTTGCAGCGCAGAAAAATAAAGTTTCAGGAGGGGAAAGCCTTCCCCACGCTCCAGCCGCTAAAGCGTCTTCCGCTACCCCTTCTGCGGGGGACACCCCCGCAACGCCCCCGGCACAAAAACAGAAGCGCCGTTCATTCAAAGAACAGAAAGAATTCGAAGCCCTCGAAGCCGAAATCCTTGAACTTGAAGACAAGAAGACCGCGCTCGAAGGACAGATGGCTTCAGCAGACTTTGCAAAAGCCCGCGCCGCCGGCGAACAGTACACCGCAATTGAAGCACGACTGAACGAAGCCTACGACCGCTGGAGCGAACTTGCCGAAATGGCAGATTACTAGTACACTCCCTCCATTATGAAAGTGACAACAGTCTTAAAGGTTCGCCCTTACGAATGTGATTCCTACAATCACGTAAATAATGCAGTTTATCTCAACTATCTCGAAACCGCCCGCATGGATTTTCTCGAAAAAATCGGGTTCAACTATGACGGCATTTTTAACGCGGGATATTATCTTTTTGTAACGCACGTAGACATTCATTACAAAGTATCTGCCAGAATGCACGAAGAACTTACAATTGAAACCTGGCCGGTAAAGATGGGCGCAGTCTCAGGAACGATGCATCAGATAATCAGAAAGCCGGACGGACAGATCAGCGCCGAAGCCGACGTAACCTGGGCATGCGTAAACCACGAAGCCCGCCCGTCAAAACTCCCCGCCGAGTTCATGGTAGACGGTCTAAGGCCGGAAACAAACTAAATTCCTTTCTGACTTAAAAGACTTTGAACAATAGACTGAATGTCGGGGTTTGCTAAAAAAATATCAAATAGCCGTAGCCGGGGTTCTGAACACGAACGCGTCTTGAGCTTGCCTCAACCACGCGGCTCGTGGGCAGGTTCCCGGTGAGAGGCTATTTGAAGTTTTATGTTATTAACCCCGACATTAAAACTGGGGTACAAACTAAATGCGTGATTTCTGTTACAAATGTTTCCGTCCTAAAGAAAGCTGCGTCTGCGGTGTGTTAAAGCCGTTTGATCCGGGAATCAAGTTTGTCTTTTTAATGCACCCGAAAGAAGCAAAACGCCAGCGCACCGGCACGGGAAGAATTGCCCACGCCGGACTTTTAGATTCCGAAATCATCATGGGAATCGACTTTACGAAAAACGAACGCCTCTGCCAGCTTCTGCGCGATCCGCAGTACTACCCCGTGCTTTTATACCCGGCAAAAGACGCATGGACGGCAAAAAAAGAAGGGCTAAAACAGGAATTAAACGGCAGAAAACTCCTTGCAATCATCATTGATTCAACCTGGTTCTGTTCAAAAAAGATGATTGCGCTTTCCACAAACATCATGGCGTTGCCGAAACTGAGTTTTGCAGGGCTTTACAGTTCAATCTTTACATTCAAGCGCGAACCGCACCCGGAATGTGTTTCTACAATCGAAACCTGCTACTATTTAATCAAAGAGTTCCGCGAAAATAAAATCATCGGCACGGAAGGCGACCCGGAAAGTCTGATGGACGCCTTCAAGATGATGATAAAGTTTCAGCTTCAGAAAGAAAACGACAGAATCGCGGGACTGCTGCCGAATACGCATGCAAACGATTTTAAGTTTACAAAAAAGAAGGAAATTCCCGACTTTTAGATAAAAGTCAGACTTGAGTTTTTAACAATTGCGCCGATTGAGCCTGTCGAAATCGCGCATATACTAGCTCTGGTAGTTACTGCGCTTCGCTTGTGCCTTCGGGCGACAAGCTCAACCACCGTGTTAGCCGCCTTTTTCTGCCAATTTAAGCAATGCTCAAAAACTCGACATTCTGCTTCATAAAACCTACAGTGGAAGTTCGCCTTCGGGCTCAAATTCTCCGTTCAATGCTCCGAACAGCGCTTTGAAGGTGTACGGCGAATAACTGTAGCCCAGCAGGATTGTGTCTGCCCAGTTGTATTCGAGTACCGGCACCGGCGCTAAAACGGACATTATCACTACTTTTTTGCCGAGATTTTTAAGGTGTTCTGCTATCATTGCGCTGCGCTCGTTTGCAACGCAGATTATTATCGTGTCAAAGCTTCTCGCGGTCGTTTCAATGTTGCGGCTCATCCAGTCTGCCTGATTCGGTCCCATCTCGTAGTCAAACTTGAACTCTGCACAATTCGGAAATCTCTTCTTTGCTTCTTCAAAAAACTCCGGGAACTGTGTCTGCCCGGCAAGAAGGATTCTTTCATTTTCTGAAGGCTTGTACGGCAGGCATTGTCCCTTCTTGTACGCCGTAATTGAACGGCACGCCTGACTCAAAAAGAATTTCTGTCCGTCTTTGTCCGGAATATGCTCGCTCAAAGTAGAAGAATCAGGGTACAAAGGCGCTGCATTTTCGCTCTTAAAATAATTCAGCTTGTACAGAATTACCCGGCGCGCAGCACGCATTACAGTCTGCTTAAAGTCCGTGCTAGAACTCATCAGCGCAAGATTTGAAGTCCACAGGTTTTCGTTCCAGTGCGCAGTCGTGGAAGAAATCACTATGTCGTTGCCCGCTTCAATCGCAAGACGGAACGCACGGCTCAGGCTTCCCGCGTACATCGTCGCTCCATTCATCATCATGTCGTCAGTAATAATCAGACCTTCATAGCCGAGACGGTTGCGCAGGATGTCCGTCAGAAAAACTTTTGAAAGGCTCGCAGGTTCACCGTTTGCAATGATTTTCGGAAAACTTAAGTGACCGCTCATAATCGCAGGGATTTTTTCTGCAATCAGATACTTGAACGGAACTAATTCACGGTTTTCGAGAGTGTTGTAGTCAATGTTGATTTGAGGCAGATTTCCGTGGCTGTCAAGGCTCGTGTCCCCGTGTCCCGGAAAATGCTTTGCCGTAGGAATTACGCCTGCATCCATCGACCCCGCCGCAAAACTTGCTCCAAGCTGCCCGACATATTCAGGATTTGAGCCGAAAGAACGCGGTCCGATGACGCTTGATTTTAAGTTCGTGTAGTTGTCAACCGTCGGCGCAAAATTCATGTTTATTCCGAGCGCCTTGATTTCCCGGCTGATGTAGTAGCCCGAATAATAGGCGTCCATCGGATAGCCGCCCGCCCCGATTGCCATATTTCCCGGAGTCTCGGAAGTTTCGCCCTTGACGTGACGAATCCAGCCGCCTTCCTGATCTGTTGCAACAAAAAGAGGAATCTTAAGACTGCGCGACTGTGCTTTTTTCTGAAGTTCGCTTACGGATTTTGCAACAAGTTCAATGTTGTCCGTGTTCCAGCCGAAAACCTTTACGCTTCCAAGCCCGCGCTCGTAGACCCATTTAATCAAAAGTTCGCTCGGTTCTGCGCCAGCCCAGCCGAACATCAGAATCTGGCTCAGAAGTTCTTCATCGCTCATCCTGCTGACTAAAAAGTCCGCA
>CAVJKK010000067.1:0-7172 GCA_963649855.1 Anaerovoracaceae bacterium | reverse complement strand
GTTTTAAAGGCATATTTCCTCCAGAATTATTATAAAAAATAAAATCAACAGTAAAGCTGTTACAATTCTTCAATCAGCGTTCCGCGGAAGGTGTTTCCGCTCAGGGAATCCAGCCTTACTTTTACGAACGTGCCTATCAGTTTTTTGTCTGCCTTAAAGGCTACGCGCTCGTTCTGTTCGGTTTTGCCTAAAAGTTCGCTCTGGTCGTCGCGGCTTACGATGTCTGCGAGGACTTCGATTGTTCTTCCAAGGCGTGACTTCATCACTTCGGAAGTGTGCTTCAGCTGCAGGTCTATCACTTTCTGCAGCCGCTCTTTCTTGATTTTCAGGTCAACCTGATTTTCAAACTTTGCGGCAGGAGTTCCTTCTCTTGGATTATAATAATACATGAACGCACTTTCAAATTTTATTTCGTCCATGAACGTAAGGATGTCGTAAAACTGTTCTTCCGTTTCGCCCGGGAAGCCGACCATCAAATCCGTGATGAGTTCAACGTCCGGCATGGCTTTGCGCAGTTTTCTTACGAGCTCAAGGAATTCTTCGCGCGTGTTTTTGCGGTTCATTCTGCGAAGGACTTCCGTATTTCCGTGCTGGGCTGCGATGTGGAATCCGTGGCAGACGTGTCTGTCGTTTGCAATCATTTCGATAAGTTCGTCGCTGAAATCGTTCGGGTTTGAAGACTCGAAGCGAATCCACTTTATCGGAGAAGAAGTTTCGTCAATGTGGGCGCTGATTTTTTTAAGGAGTTTCGGGAAATTCAGTTCTCCGCCCTCTGCAGTTTCGTCTTTACAGCGGTATGCGTTTACGTTCTGCCCCAGAAGCGTGATTTCCTTTACGCCGCGCTTTGAAAGATAGTCGATTTCTGCAAGAATCTGTCCGGCAGGACGGCTTACTTCACGCCCGCGCACATACGGAACGATGCAGTACGTACAGAAATTGTTGCAACCGTGCATGATTGGAACAAACGTGCTGAAGGCTTCCTGTTCATAGCTGATTTTCGGGAACGTGTATTCCGCGTCTTCGGTGATTTCAAAGCCCTGTCTGTGTTCTTCTGCCGCGCTGATGATGCTGCCGAATTTGCTTTTTCCGAAAGTTCCGACCGCAAAATCAATTACGGGATAGTCTTTTTTTACGGTGTCGAGAAGACGCTCCGCCATGCAGCCCATCAAGACAACGTAGAACGGAACGACACCGTTTTCTTCAACGTATTTTACTGCAACCTGCATTTCTTCCAGCCGGGTTTTCGCGCCAGGTTCTTTGTGGCGGATTTTCTTTACGCCGGAGTAATACCCGAGACGGCCGAAGATTCTGTTTTCTGCTGAACCGCGCACAGAGCACGTATTGATGATTACCATGTCGGCAATCTCCGGGGTCTGTGCCTTTGTCCAGCCGCGGCTTATAAAAAGCTGTTCAACTGCGGCGGATTCTGCGATGTTCATTTCGCAGCCGTATGTTTCAAAAAAATAAGTCATAAAATATTTCCTGACAATCTATCAATTTATTAGCACTGCTTCTCTATTTTTCGATGTCGCCGTACTCTGCGCAGGCGTAGGCATCGTGAAAGTGAATGCTTTCGTAGTTTGTACATTCTACCCTGAACCACCTGAAGTTCATTTTTTTTAACCCCAGATAGACTTCCCTCACCATGTCTTCTACAAAACGCGGATTTTCGTAGGCGTGCTCGGTAACGAATTTTTCATCCTGACGCTTTAAGACTGAATACAGCGGACTTGAAGCACAGCTTTCAATCATTTCGATAACGTCTTCAATCCAGAAAAAGTCTGAATACAAAACCTTCACTTTTACCGTTCCGCGCTGATTATGCGCTCCATACTCGCTGATTGCCTTGCTGCATGGACAGAGAGTCGCAACAGGAACTTCAATTCCCACAAAGAACTTTGACTGTCCGTCGCCCTCTCCCGAATTTTCGCCTTCGTAAGTGCAGTTATACTGCATGAACCCGCAAGACGCCGTAACGGGCGAAGTCTTCTCAATGAAATACGGAAAACTGATTCTCCCGAACGCGCGCTGGGCATCGAGTTTTATACGGATTTCCGAAAGCATTTCCAGAAAATTCTTCATGGAAATATCTTCGTGGTATTTATGAAAGACCTCAATAAAGCGGCTCATGTGAGTGCCTTTAAAATCGTGCGGCAGATTTACGAAAAGATTTACGGTTGCCGTCGTATTCTGGCACTTTTTGTTTCTGTCCAGAACCTGAACTGGATATTTTACGTTTTTTACCCCGACCTTCTGCAGCGGAATTTCACGCGTATCGGGGGTGTTCTGAATGTCTATCATGTTTTTGTAACTACTTATCCAGCGAATTTTCAGCCGCTTCAAGCGTGTTGTACATCAGCATTGCGATTGTCATCGGACCTACTCCGCCGGGAACAGGCGTAATGAACGACGCTTTTTCCTTAATCGCATCAAAATCGGTATCGCCGATCAGGCGGAAGCCGCTTTTTTTCGTGCTGTCAGGGATGCGGTTTACGCCAACATCGATCACAACTGAGCCGTCTTTTACCATGTCTGCCGTAACCGTGTGCGGATGTCCCGACGCAGCAACGATGATGTCCGCCTGCCGTACGATTTCCGCCATATTTTTAGTTCCGGTGTGGCACATCGTAACCGTGCAGTTTACGTCACGGCGGGCAAGAAGCAGCGTAACCGGTTTTCCTACAATGTTTGAACGTCCGATTACAACGGCGTGTTTACCAGAAGTTTCAATTCCCATTTTCTGAAGAAGGACGATGATTCCGTGCGGCGTGCATGGCAGGAACGATTTTTTACCGATTACCATTTTTCCCACGTTTACCGGGTGGAAGCCATCGACATCCTTTTCAGGCGAAATCGCCATAATCACCTTGTCTTCGTCGATGTGCTTCGGAAGCGGCAGCTGAACTAAAATTCCATGAACGCTTTCATCTTTGTTAAGTTTATCAATTAAAGCGAGCAGTTCTTCTTCCGTCGTGTTTTCCGGCAGAATTTCCGAGCGGTCAGTCATTCCGGCTTCAGCAAGAGCCTTGCGTTTTCCCGTAACATAGCTCACGCTTGCAGGATTTTCCCCCACAAGAATTACAGCCAGGCAGGGAGTTACGCCCTTAGCCTTCAAATCTGCAACTTTCTGTGCAACCCCGGCCCGAACCTCGAGGGCAATCTGTTTTCCGTCAATAATCTGAGCACTCATTCTTTTATCTCCTGCTTCTTCCTGTAACCTGCATCCGCACACAGTTGTTATTTTGTCAGAACGCAGTCATAAAACCCCGTTCCCTTGAAAAAAATGCCTTAAAACGATAATCTTTTTCGGCAAAACTATATATAATTTTTTGTAAATTTTCTATCGGTTACAGAAAAAAATACATCTGGAGCACTCAATGAAAAAAATATTTGCGCTGTGCTGCGCAGTTTTTTTGTTTTCACCGGCAGTTTTCTGTCAGGAACAGGAAGACGACAGATTTGCAGTTGAATATACACTCAACGAACCGGGCGACCAGTTCATCAATATCGGCTTAATGGTTACTTTTCCGCTGAACTTCGGCGGAGATTTCCCACTGTACAAGGAAGGTCAGCTTTCAACGGGCGGTGCAGGCGTTATCGGTTACCACAGGTTTTTGACTTCGTGGTTTGCACTCGGGCTTGACGTAAGTTTCGGCTACAACCCGACAATCGGCGAAAACATGTTCACGTACGTTCCTTTCTTCCTGTGCTTTACGGTACAGCCTTCATTCCGGAAATTTGAATTTCCGATTACGATGGGCTTAGGGGCAGCCATTGAAAGTTACCTCAACAGAACGTATTTTCCGGGACTTGTGCTGAAGCCGGAAGCAGGAGTTTTTTACAGGGCAACTCCAAGCTGGTCATTCGGCGTAAAGGGCAATTTTATGTACATGCCGCAGTGGTATGACGATTCAGAATACAACGACGCCGGCAAATTTGCCTCAATTGTGCTTGCAGCAAGATACCACTTCTAATTTTTACAGAGTTAAAAAAATGAAAAACGGAACAAAAACAATAATTTCAATTCTGACTACAGCGTTGCTCGCCGGGCTTACTTCGTGCAGTGACGTCATCTTTGATACAATCCGCGAAGAAGTCAAACTCTCGGACGCACAGCTGACGGGTACGGTTCATTCCCTGATCCGCGTGCAGGACTCTTCTGATTCAAAAGAATATCTTTTTGCAACGACAAACTCGATTGTGTGGCGCAAGGACATTAACGACGCAGTAGAAAGCGGAACGGATGAAGACAGCGACGGAGACGGCGTTACGACTTCAGAAAACGGTCACTGGGAAAATTTTACCGCACCGGGCAAAAAATTTGTTCTTCTGGCAGCAAACAGCAAGGGCGAGATTTATGCAAGCACAACTCAAGTAGAAAGTGTTACAGATAGTGGTGAAAACGAACCAATAACCAGTTACTTAAAATATTATGATACAAACAACGCCTCTGCAGGCTGGCAGGACGTAAAAAATACAGACGGAACTGCAATATCGGTTTCTATATCTTCAGAGTCAACAAAGCAGGTAGTTTTCTGCACGAACACCCCGAAAAACGCACACCGTTACGCTTTTGCAAATATTGCAGGAACGATTTACAGCCTTGATGGTGGAGTTGCAACAGAGATAGACGAAGATGACACAACCTGTAACTTTGTAAGTTATGGAAGTTCAGTAAGTGCCGCAACTTTTGACGGCAATACGTTCTATTTTTCAAGCAATACAGCAATGACAACAAACGAAAATTACAATACCGACGCGACGATGATGTACTACGCCAGCGGAAAATACATTTACTACCGCGACGCAGATGACACGGCATGGTCGAGCAAATATGTAAGCGATATTTCTTCCGTAAACGCAATCGGAATTACGGGCAATAAAATCTTAGTGGGAACAGAAGGCGGACTCGACGCAGTAAAATTTGCTGACGACGGCTACACTCCGACAAGTGATGACACTTCAGTATCTGCAAATGCAAGTTCAACGCTGAGTTCTTCATACATCGTAAACCAGCTTTTAGTAGTAAATCCTGCAAAAAATGACACGGCAACAGACATTTACGCTGCCACAAACTTTACAGGCACGACATCAAGCTCATCAGCCACCCGCAAAAACGCAAGTATGTGGGCATATTTCGTAGCAAGAGGAAAGTGGAATCGCGAATAAAAAATGACATCGTGTCATTTTTTATTCTGCAAAAACTGTTTTCAAAAAGCACAGGCTTTTTGAAAGTTTTTGCTTTAATATGTGGCGTCATCCATGACGCCTATTTTTTTTGCAAGGTTCTTTTTACTCACTGCGAGAATTGTTTTGCAAAAACACAGGTTTTGTAAAAATCGCAGATTTTACAAATTCTCGCTTTAAATTTCGGCGCCGTCCCTGGCGCCTGTTTTTTTTTTACAAATTTCTTTTTACTCACCGCGAGAATTGTTTTAGTTTGCGGCGTCATTTCCATTCAATAAAATACAACAGCGCGCAACGCGCGAACCTTCAGCGCGCAACGTGCGAGCCAACACCGCGCAACGTGCGAACCTTCACCGCGCAGCGTGCGAGCCAACAGCGCGCAGCGTGCGAGCCATCACCGCGCAGTGTGCGAGCCATCACCGCGCACCGTGCGAACTATCAGCGCGCAGCGTGCGAGCCATCACCGCGCACTGCGCGAACAGACTATAGGCAGAAACAAATAAATTATTTACCCCTGATTTCGAGTTTTTGAAATTAGCAGTTTAAAAAAAGGCTCTCGGTCGGTTCTGTCATCATTGCGCCGATTGAGCCCGTGTACCTTTGGTACAAATCAAGCATACTGGTGGTTACTGCGCTTCGCTTGTGCCTTCGGGCGACAGGCTCAACCACCGTGTTTACCTACGCCTTTTTCTGGCAATTTACACAGTGATTCAAAAACTCGACATTCAGGCTATTTAGCCCTAATTTTGGATTTTTGAAACTACCTCGGGATGTCTCTCTGCGGAAATTAGAGGAAATTAGAGGAAAATTTCCCCTATTTTATTGAAGACTGTAAAAATCCGTGCTATTCTGTTCTTATGATTGAAGAAGTTCCCAAAAATTCTGTTTCACAATCAGTTTTAGAAACTCTCATGAATCCAGAGTATTCTGCGGCTATTTTAAAGATGAACGAAGAATATCTTTACTGGGACAAAGTAAAATATCATGTTCCAAAAGGCTTAAAGGCAGAAGATTTCTGGAATGCAGTAAAATATTCAAGAAAATTGCAGGCAAAAAACTTTAATTTTTCTTCCTGTACATTTTTTTTAAAAGAAACTTCTTTTATGCAGGAAGCTCTTCATGATTTTGACATAAACTTTAGCGAAACTCTTGCTTCTTCATCGCTTCTTACTGACAGAAACAGACAATATTATTTAATCAGTTCGATTATGGAAGAAGCGATTGCTTCAAGCCAGATGGAAGGGGCAGCCACAACCCGCAAAGTTGCAAAAGAAATGCTCAGAAAACAGGCAAAACCAAAAGATAAAAGCCAGCAGATGATTTTGAACAACTACAACACAATCCGCTATCTTTCTGAACATAAAAAAGACGACTTAACACCGGATTTATTGCTAAAAATCCACCGGCAGATTACGGAAAAAACTTTGGAAAGTTCATCCGATGAAGGTTCTTTTAGAACTGACGACAATATCTTTGTCGTAAACGGAATAACCGGCGAAGTTGCCCACGAACCTCCGTCTTATAAACTGATTCCAAAAACTGTAGATGAACTCTGTAAATTTGCGAACGAAGATAAAGAGTTTATTCACCCCATTGTAAAGGCAATTATCATTCACTTTATGATTTCTTATCTGCATCCTTTTGTTGATGGAAACGGACGCACAGCACGCTCACTTTTTTACTGGTATATGCTAAAAAAAGGTTACTGGCTTACAGAATATCTTTCCATTTCCAGAATCATCTACAAAAGCAAAAATCAGTACGAAAAAGCATTTTTATACACAGAACATGATGAATTTGATTTGGGATATTTTGTTCACTACAACTTAAAAGTGTTAAAGCAGGCATTTGAAGAGTTGAAACTTTATCTTGAAAGAAAATCTAAAGAAGAAAATGCTTTGCTGGAATATAAAATTCCCGGCTTAAATGAACGGCAAGTTCAGATTGTAAAAATGTGTGCACAAAATCCGTCTGCCGTTTATACC
>CAVJKK010000066.1:0-7182 GCA_963649855.1 Anaerovoracaceae bacterium | reverse complement strand
ACCACGCGGCTCGTGGCAGGTTTTTGGCGAGAGGCTATTTGAATTTATTATAAAATTCGATATTTAAACTTTTTTCATTTTTTTTTCAGAATTTTTTGTCAAATTTTCATTTTCAGCGCCATTTATATAGTGACAGCAAAAAACTGTCAGAAGAGGTTCTGTTATGAAAATTTTTTCTTTTTCCCCGTTCGGGTATGAAGGCTCGCTTGTAGCCGTAGAAGTTGACCTGCGCCGCGGAATCCCGGCAGTTGATGTTGTGGGACTTGCCGATGGTGCTGTAAAGGAAAGCCGGGAGCGCATGCGTTCTGCAATCAGAAATTCGGGCTTCGAATTTCCCCTTGAACGCGTTCTCATAAGCCTTTCTCCTGCAGATTTGAAAAAGGAAGGAGCGGGCTTTGACCTTGCGCTTGCCCTTTCCGTCTTAGACGCTCAGAAAACGGCGGAAAACACTCCACCGGAAGATGAAGCGGAGATCGCAGAGGCTGTTTCTGCCAGTGCGGATAATTCCGCTGATCTGAAAATCCTCGTAATGGGAGAACTTGAACTTTCGGGGCAGCTGCGGGCGGTGCGCGGAGTTCATGCGGCGGCGAGTACGGCAAAAGCGGCGGGAATTGAATACTGCATCGTGAGTGCGCAGAACGGGCAGGAAGCGCGTGAAATCCCGGGAATGAAAGTGTTTGCTGCGGAAAATCTTGCGCAGGCATTCAATGCGCTTTATTCTCCGGAAAGTTTTACGGAAGGCGTTCTGCAGAATGATGAGCAGGGCGCGCCGGAAGGAAGTGTCCGCATTGACGGCGTGCTTTTTCCCCCGGTTGAAGAAAGCCTTGAAATGGCAGATGTAAAAGGACAGAAAAAACTTGTCCGTGCACTGCAGATTGCAGCGGCAGGCGGGCACAACCTTCTTGCCTTCGGCCCTCCCGGCTGCGGAAAGACGCTTGCACTTCAGAAATTTCCGGGGCTTGTGCCGCTTTTGAGCGTTGAAGAATCACAGAGCGTTACGAGAATCCACAGTCTTGCAGGGCTTTTAAAGCCCTCAACTCCGCTTATGCGTCAGGGAGATTTTAGAATGCCGCATCAGACGGCGAGCATTGAAGGCATCTGCGGCGGCGGAATTAACTGTCGTCCGGGCGAAGTGTCGCTTGCACACAACGGCGTGCTTTTTCTTGACGAGGCGGCAGAGTTCAGAACGAGCGTCCTTCAGATGCTGCGCGTTCCCCTCGAAACCGAGTCGATTACTTTGAGCCGGGCAGGGCGGACAACCGTTTATCCCGCGAGTTTCCAGCTTTTAATGGCGACAAATCCGTGTCCGTGCGGCAATTTCGGCGTGCCGGGAAAAATCTGTCTGTGCAGCGCGCGTTCGGTGGAAATGTACTGGCGCAAATTCAGCGGACCTCTCTTGGACCGTGTGGATCTGCGCGTGAGTGTCTGCAACGGCAAAAGTGAAGATGACGATTTTACCGTTACTACGGCAGAGCTCCGGCAGAAAATTGCGCGGGCAGTTAAAGTTCAGCGTGAACGGAAAGTAAAAAACGTGAGGCTGAAGCCTTCCGACCTTGCACAGTTCTGCCGGCTGACAGACGAACAGAATGCATTTCTGGAAAAATCCGCCGTAAAGCATAGTCTTTCGCAGCGTGGAATCAGCGGGTGTCTAAAGGTTGCGCGTACGATTGCAGACCTTGAAGGACATGAAAAAATCACAACGGAAGATTTAAGGGAAGCACTGAGTTTCAGAATTGATGCAGGACCGCTTGAAACAATCACCATGCCGGACTGATGACTGGCGCACGGACTGCACGGGCATAAAAAAAGAATCAGCGTCTGCTGATTCTTTTTCAGTACCGGAGAAGGGGCTCGAACCCTTACACAATTGCTTGCAAAAGATTTTGAGTCTTTCGTGTCTACCATTCCACCACTCCGGCGAACGTGAGTTGAAGTATATAAAAAAATGTGATTTTTTGTCAACGCGCGTGCATGCAGAGGCAGCGCACAGGCACGGTAGAACGGGAGTCTTCAAAAAAATATAATGATGGTGTGGAAAAAATGAGTGATTACACTGGCTGTGAGCCTGAAAAAGTATTAAAAGAAGTTTTTGGTTACGATTCGTTCAGGCTTCTGCAGAAAAACATAATTTCAAATGTGCTTGCAAAAAAAGATACGCTTGCAATCATGCCGACCGGCGGCGGAAAGTCGCTGTGCTATCAGATTCCTGCACTGATTTTTGACGGAATTACGGTTGTTGTTTCTCCGCTGATTTCTCTCATGCAGGACCAGGTGGACAGTCTTACTGCAAACGGAGTCAATGCGGTTTTCTTAAACAGCACACTTGAATGGGAAAATTACCTTGAATCAATGAATTCAATCTGGCGTGGGGAAACGAAAATCCTCTATGTTTCGCCAGAAGGCTTGAGTTCTTCAAAGGTGCGCGAACTTTTGCATGACATGCGCGTAAAAGTCAGCTGCATTACGATTGATGAAGCGCACTGTGTTTCTGAGTGGGGGCACGATTTCCGCCCGGAATTCCTTGAAATTGCCAGTGTGAGAAGACAGTTTCCGGGCGCGGTGTGTCTTGCCCTTACGGCGACGGCAACGGAGCAGGTTCGCACGGACATCATTCAGAATCTTGCGCTGCGCGAGCCTTCCGTAATAATTTCAAGTTTTGACCGTCCGAACATTTTTCTGTCGGTAAAGCCGAAAAACGACGCAATCAGTCAGGTTGTCGACTGCATCCGCCGGCACTGGGACGAAAGCGGAATCATCTATTGTTTCAGCCGCAAACAGGTTGATAACCTCACGCAGACGCTGCTCGACCTCGGATATTCTGCGCTGAACTATCACGCGGGCTTAAGCGACGAAGAACGGAAAAATCACCAGAATCAGTTTATACGCGATCAGGTGCAGATTATGGTTGCGACCCTTGCTTTTGGAATGGGAATCGACAAGCCGAACGTGCGTTTCGTAATTCACTATGACCTGCCAAAGTCCCTCGAACAGTATTATCAGGAAATCGGGCGCGCGGGGCGGGACGGACTTCAGAGCGAAGCCCTGCTGCTTTATTCAAACGGCGACCTCTTTAAAATCCGCCATTTCTTTACGGACGCTGCAGATCCCGAAAAGTCTGAAATGCTTCTGCAGGCGATGGTAAAATATTCGACTGCGCGTGAGTGCCGCCGCAAAGTGCTTCTTTCGTATTTTGGGGAAAATTATGAGGCGGGGGAGCGCGATCCGAACTGCTGCTGTGACGTCTGTCAGAGCGGACCGTTGCCTTTAGTGGACATGACGATTCCGTGTCAGAAACTGATGAGCTGCATCATCCGCACGAATTCGCGTTTCGGCTCGGCGTATGTGGTTGACGTCCTTCTTGGTTCAAGAAATAAAAGAATCTTAGACAACGGGCACAACATGATTTCAACGTGGGGAATCGGGCGTGAACTCGACAAAAATCAATGGATGTACCTCGTTTCACTTCTGCTTGAAAAAAAGTTTCTTGTAAAGGCGGGCGATTACGGAATCCTGATGCTCACGAACGACGGACTGGACGCACTGAAAAACCGCGACAAGATAACGCTACCGTTTGATTCTGGAATAAGCGGAAGCAGCGCAGCAGGCGGAAACAATGGCTTAAAGGCGGAAGGAACGTTTACCCCGAAGAATCGTGCAAGTTCCGGCGCAAACGGCGGACTTCTGTTTCCAAAACCGGCGGGAAAGGGCAGAAAAGCGGGCTTAAAGGCAGACTTTGTCCTCGTAAAGAAAAGTTCAAATCTTGCAACTCTTACAGATCCGCAGTCGCTTGAAATAGTCGCAGCGCTCAAAAAATGGCGGAAACAGACCGCCGAAAAGATGAACGTCCCGCCATACGTAATCTTCGGCGACAAAACCCTGCACGACATTGCACAGAAAAAGCCTCAGACAATGGAAGAACTTTTAGAGTGCAACGGCATAGGCGAAAACAAAGCCCAGAAGTTCGGACAGGCGATAGTTGGTCAAATAAGTAAAGCAATCGGCTGCTAAAACAACCGCCTTGCTTCAACGTAGAACCGTTTTTCACTCGCTTCGCCCATGCTGAACGACTTGCGCGGCAGAGGACCGCGACCGTTAATCGTTGCAAAGAAACTGTCCTTCGCAATCGGCGGAAGAAGAATGCTTGTGCTTCCTTCCTTGTGACCGAGTTCAACCGTTTCTTCAGTTCCGTGGATGTAGTCAATCTGGGATTTTGCAGCCCCTGTCTTTGCCATGTATTCATCAAGCACCGGCTGAAGGGCGGCAATGGCAAGGTCTGTAATTTTTGTCTGAATCATTTTGCAGAAGGTCTTGCCGTCTTTCGTAAAGATAAAGCCGTAGCGTGCGCCGTCTGCATTTTTGTCAGCAATTTTTGCTTCGAGAGTTTTTTCATCGTCAACATTGCAGATTTCACCGTCAAGTTTTCCGGCAACGAAGTCGGTCAGTTTTTCGCTGTCCATGTCAAAAAGAACGCGGTGAATCGGTTCAAAAGTAAGCCCCGGGTCATAGATGTTCACGATTTCAACAAGAGCATAGCGCACGGGAGAGTTTTCCGGCAGCTTCGCCTTGTTTTCTTCCCAGACAGCCTTCGCCGTAGCGAGTGAATGGTTACCGTCACCGACAGCAAAAAGGAAAGTGTTTCCGTCAGAATCCGTACCGGCTTTGGCAAGTTCAGAAAGCGCCTTTTGCAGAAGTTCTTCCGCTTCGCTTCCCTTTACAGCCCAGCCCGTAATGTGACCTGAGTTCTGCATCAGGTCGCCGTCATAAACGGGAGCGTTCTTTTTTGCAAGAGAGCCCGCCCCGCCCACAAGCAAATCTTTTGCATCGTTTGCAAGCAGCATTATGTGAGGCAGTTCAAGTTCAGCGCCGCTGCGGATTTTCATTCTCGGAGGAATGCGTTCCGGCACAGTCGCTTCTGTGGCGCGGATAAGAGCTTTTGAACCCGGCTTCCATTCGTATTTATCAAGGTCAACGCAGAGGACAAGCCCCTTCCGCGTGCGGCCGTAAGCAGTTTTCCGTTCAAGGTAGATACATTCTTCCTGAGGAGCGTCAAAAACACCGTTCTGAATATAGGCATGCATCGCCGACTGAATGTTTTTGATCCGTTCGTCTTTAGATTTTTCGTCAGCGTTGTCGAGGTAAACTTCCGGGAAAATCAGATTGAGCGCCGAAGGTTTGTCTCCGGCGATTTTAGCAGCGTTTTCCCAGTAAGCGCGATCCTGAGTGTACTGATCGCAGGCAATGACCGACCAGCTCCGTAAGTCAATGTTTTTTGGTAAAAGAATCTGCGGAATGGCAGTTCCATATTTGTCAAAAGTCTTCATAGCCCGCATTTTAACGTTTTTTCCGTACCGTGCCAACGCGCCCTTACACCCGCTCATGCGTTAAATAATTTTTATATTACAAAATGTTTTCCGGAAATTACAGAATGTTTTTTACAAGCCGGAAAAGAAAAACATAAAATAAGGCAGATATTAAGGGCATTTGACTTGACAAATAAAAGAGGAGTGGCAACGATGTCTCAGTTCTCAGTTCTCAGTTCTCAGTTCTCAGTTCTCAGTTCTCACGAAAATAATGTAAAGTCAATACTCACATACTCGGTAAAATCAAAGAGCACAGATTGTGCACCGTTTGAAACAGCGGTGCCAGTCTGTGCTTTTTTGTTTTTAAATAAATTTCATCAATAGCAAGGAGAAAACGCGATGAAGAAAATCAATTATTTTTTGACAGTATTAATGACAGCACTTGCACTTGTAGCGACAGGCTGTAAAGTTGAATCTGACGATGACAGCGTAGCCGTTACAAAAGTAACGCTTACTGTAAGCGCTAAAGATGTTTTTGTTGAAGGTACGGTTACATTAACTTCAACCGTAGAACCAGCAGAGGCAGAAGGTCAGGTAACATACAGCATTACAAGCGGTTCTGATTATGCAACACTTACATCAAACACACTTACAGCAACAAAATCAGGTGCCGTAAAAATCAAGGCTAGTGCAGGCGGTGTTGATTCAGAAGAAGTGACTGTTTCAGTAATTCCATCAGACTTTATATCAGTGCAGAAAGTGTCAATCAGCGGAAGTGAAACATGGGATCCAGAGTCATGTGTATTTATAAGCGGTCGTGAACTTGAAATCCCTGCTTTCTATATGTGCAAGCATGAAGTAACCCGTGATGAATACAAAGCAGTAATGGGAGAGAATAACTGTCCGAGTTTTAAATTTATAGTTGGAACTGAAGGTAATGCTCCTGTAAACGGCGTGAACTGGTATCAGGCAATAGCTTATTGTAACAAACTTTCTGTACAAGAAGGCTTAACACCGTGCTATACAGTAGAAGGTATTTCAGATTGGGAAGCTCTTGCATATTCTTCAATCCCGACGGATGTAAATAGCACATGGAATGCCGTAACCTGTGACTGGACTGCAAACGGTTACCGCCTGCCGGCTGAAACGGAATGGGAGTGGGCTGCCCGTGGCGAACAAAACTATGACTATCCGGGAAGCGATACAATAGATGAAGTTGCCTGGTATAGTGGAAATTCAACAACTGGTTACAGTGGTGGTAACTACAAGTGTATACACGAAGTAATGACTAAAAATGCTAATGCTTATGGTTTTTATGATATGAGCGGAAACGTAAGCGAGTGGTGCTGGGACTTTTACTCTACTAACTTGGCTTCAGCCGGCTGGACTGGTCCTGAAACTAGCTCTGATGAACGTATTTGCCGCGGTGGTAACTACGATTCCAGTGCAGATGCAGCAGGAATGGCTATTAAGAGTAATAACTCCTATAAGCCAGACTTCGCAAGCGATGGTTTGACCGGCTTCCGTGTAGTGCGCAGTGCACAGTAGTATTTGCTAAAACATAACTTTAAGGCTGTTCCGGAGTTTTCGGAGCAGCCTTTTTTATGCCGTGCGGAGTTCTGTGTGATTTATATAAAAGATAATGTTAATTCCATGGCAGAAAAAAAGTGTTTTCCCGTATAAAACAAAATGTTTCTCAAAGGAAAACACTCTGTTTCCCAAAGAGAAACACTTTGTTTTTCAAAGAGAAACACTCTGTTTCTCAGAGGAAAACACTTTGTTTTTTACTAAAAAACAGTATCACAGATGAAAACAATGTCACACGGATTCGGAATTACTGACGTAATTCCAAAAATGTTTGTTCATTAAAAGGGGTCAAACA
>CAVJKK010000065.1:0-7195 GCA_963649855.1 Anaerovoracaceae bacterium | reverse complement strand
ATCCAGCTGGCAGTAACGGGACGTTCCCCTGTAAAAACATTCAAAATGAAGGAATCTCCGGACTCCCTCACGATTTCTTCAAACGGCGAAACGCTCTCGCTCACCCTTGACGGCGGACTCTGGTACGTCGGGGAAGAAAAGTCCGCTGCGGACGACTCAAAAGTTGAAGAACTCGTTGCAAAAATAAAGGCAGTAAAAACGCTTGGAACTGTAAGCCGTTCATCTGCACAAAGCGAACTCGAACGCTACGGTTTTGCAGACGTTACCACAATTACAGTCGCGGCACAGAAAAACGGCAAAACATTGCGCAGTTTTACAATCGGAAAAAACGCAGCTTCCGGCAATTCATACATCAGGTTTAATTCTTCTGCCGAAACCCTGCTTGCAGGCGAAAACCTTCGCTCTGTCTTTGACCTGACGGCAGACGACTTGAAAATGAAAGCCGCCACACAGGAAAATGCTTCCGACAGCACTGCAACTCCGGAAAACGCAGAATCTTCAGAAAACAAGGCAGAATTAAAGACGCTCTAAGCCTTTCTGCCCTGCAAAGTGTCAGCCTACAGAAGGATTTTCAGTTTTGAAGCGAGGCACTCGTAGTGAACCTTGGTCAATTCGCCGAAAAGTTCTCCGTCTGTATGGCTGATCTGCGGTTCTGAAGTAAAGACATCGGCAGTCTTTGCGTCGTGCATAAAAAAGCCCTTGATTAAATCCTGGCGCGCCGCAAGCAGAAACGGAAACGCCAGAAAACACTTCCATTTTGGAATACGCGCCGCAAGAGTAAACGACAGTTTTCCGTCATGAGCACTCGCCTTCGGCGCCATCGGCACACCGCCGCCTTCACACGGAAAGTTCATTGCCGCAAGAAAAATCGTCCTGTCAAATTCCTGCAGAGGTCCCCCGTCAAAACTGATTTTAAAAGTTGAAGTTTTCATCGTGAACAGTGTTTTTATCGTCATAAGGGCGTAACTCATCGAATTCAAATGAAGTCTGTTCATTACAACCTTGATTTTTGACTTATTGATTCCTGTTCCGACGATTGCATTCAGTCCATAACCGGAAGAAATTCCAAAAATGCGTCTTCTGCCGCCGGATTCGACCATTCCAAGATCAATCGTCTTTGTCCCGGTTGAATTCAAAATCTGTTCAATCACTTTTTCAGGAGATTTTAAGGGAAGCCCAAGCCCGCGGCTGAAATCATTTCCCGACCCGGTCGGAATCACCATGAACTTGATGCGCTCAAAACTGCGGATTCCGTTTAAAACTTCGTTTATCGTTCCGTCGCCGCCGACAACAATCAGACGGATGTCATCTTCCTGCTTTTCGCTGATCTGCTCTGCAAGAACTGCCGCATAGCCTTTGGTTTCTGGCACAAACTTTTCATATTTTACACCGCGCGAATCAAGGACTTTCTGAACGCGTTCCCACACACCAACAGCCTGACCCGACCCGCCGTGCTCATTTACAATAAAATAATACATACGAGGATTTTAAATCACATTTACTCACAGCGCAATGACTGCGACTGCTACAGTTTTTCAATCTGGCTCAGCCACAGTGCGTCCACCGCATCACTCGGCATTCTCCAGTCCCCGCGCGGAGAAAGGCTCACCGTTCCTACTTTTACGCCGTCCGGCATGCACGACCGCTTGAACTGCTGGCTGAAAAATCTTCTGTAAAATGTTTTGAGGGTATCTTTTATCACTTTGCCGTCAAATTTTTCAAGCGTTCCCTGCTTAATCGCCACATTCGCAAGAAAATAGATTTTTTCAGGAGAAAAACCGTTGCGCACACAGTTGTACAGAAAAAAATCGTGAAGAATATAAGAACCGACCGTGTTTTCAGTCTTCTGGGCAATGTTTCCGTCCTTGTCCGGCGGCAGAAGTTCCGGGCTTACGGGTGTGTCGATTATATCGCGCAAAACCGCCCTGAGTTCTTCATTTTCTGCAAAAACAGAATCAGCATAATACTGCACGAGACAGCGCACCAGCGTTTTCGGGATTGAATTATTCACGCCGTAACTGCTCATCTGGTCTCCGTTGTAAGTACACCAGCCAAGCGCAAGTTCCGACAGATCTCCCGTTCCGATTAAAATTGCACCGTGCATGTTTGCCCAGTCAAAAAGAACCTGAGTCCGTTCCCGCGCCTGTGCATTTTCGTAAGTGATATCATAAACATTATCCGCGTGCGACAGATCTTTTAAGTGAAGGGCTGCAGCCTCTTTTATCGGGATTTCAACAAGTTCCGCTCCGCAGGATTTTACTAGCGTCCTGGCATTTTCGTAAGTGCGCCCGGTAGTTCCAAATCCCGGCATCGTAATTCCCGTAATTCCGCTCAAATCAAGCCCGAGAATCTTAAACGCACGGCAGGCAACCAGCAGCGCAAGAGTTGAATCCAGCCCGCCTGAAATTCCAACGACGATTTTTTTTACGCCGGTGTGCTTAATTCTCTTCGCAAGCCCCCACGCCTGCATCTGTGTAATCTCCGCACAACGCTCCGCCCGTTTTTCTGCATTTTCCGGCAGAAAAGGATGGCCTTCAACACTGCGCAAAAGCGTGTAATCGGAAAAATCAACCGCATCCACAAAAATCTCCTGAGGCTGATTTTTCTCCACAGCTGCCGGCTTTTCGCATGTTCCGTCTTCCCGCGCATTTTTCTGACTGAATGTTTCAGTGTGCATGCGTTCATGGTTCAGTTTTTCAATATCGATATCCGCAATGATAAAGCCCGATTCATCAAACGGAGATTTTTCTGCAATAACCGCGCCGTTTTCCGCAATCAGCGAGTGCCCCGAAAAAACCAGATCCTGCGTTGACTCCCCCATTCCCGCATTCGTATAAACATACGCGCAGATATTCTTTGCACTGTTCATCTTAACAAGGCTGCGCCTGTAGTCACTTTTTCCGATGACTTCGTTGCCGGCAGAAAGATTTACAATCACATTCGCGCCCTCAAGCGCAAAACAGGTGGAAGGAGAAAGCGGAACCCACGCATCTTCGCAGATTTCACAGCCGAGAACTGCGCCAGAGTTTTCCCCCGCAACATTCACTTTTACGCAGCCGCCGCAACCCCACTTAAAAAGCCCTTCGCCATGCTGACCATTCCATGCGGAAAACCAGCGTTTTTCGTAAAATTCCCCGTAATTCGGAATAAAACGCTTGGGATAAATCAAAACCGTTTTTTTATCGTTCAGCAAAGCCGCCACATTGTACAAAGCTCCGTCGCTGCCGCGCAAAGGCAAACCGACAAAAACAGCGATTCCCTTCGTGTGGCGCAAAATTTCATCAACCGCTTTTTCCGCCGCTTCAAGAAGAAGATTCTGACCGAAAAGGTCTGCGCAGGTGTAGCCCGTAATGCACAATTCAGGAAAAACCGCCACCTGAACGCCCTGCTTTTTCAGATTTTCAATCGTTTCGCAGATGTTTTCTGTATTTTTTTCAACGTCCCCGACAAAAACTTCAGGACTCGCAGCCGCAACGCGCAAAAAACCAAAATTCTTCATATTTTTTTCCTTTTCATGTCCAGTGTAGTGACTTTCAGTATATCAAAATTCAGGATTTATTGGAGGATTTGCACAGTTTTAGAAAAAAAATTATTATGTCTCACATCATGGAAGACCAGAATACAGATACAAAAAAAAATACATCAGCAGACTTTCAAAAGCCTGAACTCAAAAAAGACATGCTCGTAAGCACGCTCGTCGCCTTTTATCCTGAACTCACCGAACCGCTCATGATGCTCGGAATGCACTGTTTAAGCTGCTTTGCCTCCCAGATGGAAACACTGGAAGAAGCCGCCATGGTTCACGGCCTGAACCCCGACGAAGTAATCGAAGAATTAAAAGAATTCCAGCATCAGGCAGAAATTCAGAAACAGGAATAAGACAGTGAAAAAAACAAACGCAATGCGCATTTTAGACGGGCTGAAAATCAAATACGAGACTTTAAGCTACGATGATGACGGTGAACACGAACTCAGCCGCGGGGCTGCCGAAAATATTGCCGCAAAACTTGGAATCGACCCGGCAGCGTGTTTCAAGACAATCGTCATGCGCAACGAATCAAAGCAGATTTTTGTCTTCTGCCAGAGCGCACTCCACGAAATCAATCTTAAAAAAGCACGCACGGCAAGCAATTCAAAGGAAATAAATCCAGTAAAGCCGGACGAACTTTTAGGACTTACAGGCTACATTCGTGGTGGCTGTTCCCCGCTCGGCATGAAAAAAAAGTTCCCGACTTTTATCGACAGCACTGCCCTCAATTTTCAGAAAATTTACATCAGTGCCGGCGTCCGCGGAGAGCAGATTGTTCTTGCCCCTCAGGATTTAGTAAAAGCCACAGACGCCACAGTTACAGATTTAGTCCTTATTTAGACGTCAGGTTTACGATTCCGTCCCATTTTTCCGGCAGACCGTTCTGAATAAAATCTTTACAGCGCTGTGCGTAGACGAGCGGAGATTCATCTTCAGGGCAAATTTTGTTCGCCTTGACAAAGAGTTTTCCTGCTGCCTCAAAATCTTTTTCAAGATATTTTTTCATCGCTTTGTTGAAAAGTTCCACAGATTCAAGAACATTTTCTGCCAGTTCATCCTTAAAACCTAAAATATTCCACAACTGAACCGGCTCACATTTCCCTACGACGCGCACGCGGTCAAACTGACGGGCAAGCAGCAGGTCACGCGTTTCTCCGGAATTTGCTTCCTGCCACGTTGAATCGCTGCACAAAATCCACGATTTATAAACTTTGTTTACGCCTTCGAGACGGCTGGCAAGATTTACGGCGTCTCCCATAATCGTATAGTTCATTTTTGCGCTCGTTCCCATGTTTCCGACAACCATGTCGCCGCTGTTAATACCGATTCGCGTCTGCAGAGCCTGTGGAATCGTTCCGTCTTTTAAACTGCGTTCGTTGAACCGTACTTCTTCCTGCTTCATTCTGATTGCAGAAACACACGCGTTCCATGCCGGATTTTTCAATTCAACCGGAGCACCGAAGAAACTTACAATCGAATCTCCGATGTATTTGTCGATTGTGCCCTGCTCATCAAGAATTTTGTCGGACATGCTTCCCAGATATTCGTTCAGGATGCTTACAAGTTTTGTCGGCGTTACAAGTTCCGAGAAAGAAGAAAACGATTTGATGTCAGAGAACAGTGCCGTCATCCGTTTTTCGTCACCGCCGAGCTTGAGTTTTGAAGGATCTTTTACAATCTGTTCAACAACGGCAGGCGCAAGATAGGTTGAAAAAGCATTTCTTAAAACGCCCTTGTCTTTTTCCGAAGTTACAAAGCGAAGAATTACGACCAGAAGGAAGGAAAGAACCGTCGTCAGTACAGACGCAACAACCGGCACATAAATCTGGAATAAAATCATGAGAAGAAGCGGAACGGCAATCGAAACAACCACCGTCAGGCTTCCGAGCAGATTCTGAATCCAGATTTTTTTACCGGCTGTGTAAACTACAGAAAACAGCGAAAGCAGCGACGCAAGCACAAATCCCACAACCCACGGAATTTCGCGGACAAAACTGCGGTTCATAATCGTGTTGTAGACGTTCGCGTGAGTTCCGACATTCGGATATGCACGGTTAAAAGGCGTAGTTCCAAGGTCAGTAGTAGAACTTGCTGTGTTTCCGATTATGCAGAAAGCACCGTCATAAGCCTGTTTTTTTTCGGCAAACGTTCCGCGGTAAATGTCGTTTTCATTTTTAAGGCTTTCGTAAAGTTCATTTACGCCGTTTTTTATGTCAATGTAATTCTGCTCGTCGAGTTCATTTTTCATCTGCTCAAGGCGTGCAAAGATTCCTTCAAAATAAGGACCGTTCACAAGGGAATTCAGACTGTCAAAAAATGTCAGGCGGGCTTCAAAATAGTCAGTATATTCCTGTTCACTGATTCCGCCGTCAACCGGAGCGCCAGTTTCTTCAATTCCGCGGCATTTATCGAGAAGGTAAGCTTTGTACTGTTTTATGGCAGCATAATCTTCAAGGAGCTCAGCCGCCTTTGTTTTGTATGGAAGAGGATTTCCTTCTGCATCCCAGAGATTGAATCCGTTTAAAGTTTCCAGCAGCGAAATGAGTTTTCCTTCAACTTCATCAAGCTGATAGAGCATTACGATGCTTTCGCGTCTGAAAGAATCGATAAATTCTTTTTTAAGCCAGTTGATGTTCATTCTTCCGTGCAAATCGAGCGGAATTTTTATGTTGATTCTTTCGTTTTCGTTATCCGGATTTCTGGCATTTATGAGTTTTAATGCAAACCACGACCTTACGACTTTTTCAGGGTCAAGTTTCCGCAGAATCGGCGCAAAAACGAGCTGACCGGCATAAAGTCCGTTCTGTTCGCTTAAAAGTTCAACACGACGTCTTGTTCCGTCGCTGTCAAGAACGACATTCGTAAAACCCGCTCCCGCGGCATTTTTCATGAATTTTTCAATCGCCGGGCAGAATCCAAGCTGATTGTCTCCGCCCTGGTCAACGAGGTAGTAAAGATTTCCGCGCCTGATAAAACCATGTTTGTCTTCAACATTCGCGTAAAGGCACTTATTGCGCACGTAATCGAGGTATTCGGGAGAATATTTTATATCAAGATCAAGGATGTTGACCGTGAGCCACGTATCCCCGAAAAACTGAATCGTCTTTGCAAAAAAAGCATCGTTGTCAAGAAAGGCTGAATCCGTAATCCGCTGTTTTAAAGAATCAAATTCAGGATTTATGTAGTCTTCAATCGCTTCTGACGCAAGCTGAACCAGATCATTGCCGCCGTACATTCCGCTTGCAGCAGCCTGTGAAATCTGCGTGATGATGTCTGCAACGTCCTGCTTCTGAACGTCGATTGCGTTTCCGATGTCTTTAGACGCTTCAGGATTTACCCCGAGCTGTGAAGGCGAAAGATATTCAATATCGAATACGGCGGTTTTTGCGCCAAGTTCCTTCATTCTGAGAAGGCTGTTTGCAATGATGTCGCGACTCCAAGGCCACGGACCTAAATCTTCAAGGGATTTGTTGTCAATTTCAACAAAAAGGATTTCTTTTCTGCTTTCCGGCTGTCTGCGAAGCCCGAGCATGAGGTCGTAAAGTCTGAAATCAAACTTCTGCAAAAGCCCCAGAACCCCGGCGAAAGCACACACGAGAATCACGATTACAACAGCGATTTTGTCCAGATTTTTCTTAAACGTTTTTGAATAATTCTTCTTTGCCA
>CAVJKK010000064.1:0-7202 GCA_963649855.1 Anaerovoracaceae bacterium | reverse complement strand
GCTCTGTTTGTGCCAGCCCCTCCCTACGCCTTTTTCTGACAATTTACACAGTAATTCAAAAACTCGACATTCAAGCTAAGCAATCTGCTGGCAGGGATGCCAGCGCAAACTAAAACAAAAACTTTGAGAAAGCCGTTGCTTTCTCAAAACAGTTTTTGGTCTTAAAAAATTGCAAGGAAGCAATTTTTTAAGACTGTTTCTATTGACAGTAACGAAGAATCATTGTATTGTTTCTATAAACAGAAACAGAGAAACCGGCAGGGGCTTGGGGGCGCAGCCACCAGGAGAGGGGGTAGCGGAAAACGCGAGTAGCGCGGTTGAAGCGAGGGGGAGACTTCCCCCGCCTTGAATTAAAAAAAATGCAGGAGACAAAAATGATTCTGGTTATTGATAATTACGACAGTTTTACTTTTAACGTTGTGCAGAGTTTAGAGATGTATACGCAGCAGGAAATCAAGGTTGTGCGTAACGATGAATTTTCCGTGGAGGAGCTTGCTGGTTTTAAGCCTGATTTTCTTGTTGTAAGTCCGGGACCTGGAAATCCGTCGCAGGCGGGCGTGAGCGTTGAAGCAATCCGTTTTTTTGCGGGGAAAATCCCGATTCTTGGAATCTGTCTTGGGCATCAGGCGATCGGAGAAGCGTTCGGGGCGAAAATTGTCCACGCGAAGAACGTGTGTCATGGAATCATTCAGAATATTGACCTTGACGGCAAAGGCTTGTTCCGCACGATCGGAAAATCATGCAAGTTTACGCGCTATCATTCGCTTGTGATTGACGAGGCGACTTTGAGCCCGGAGTTTGAAGTTACGGCGCGCGCAAAGGACGGCGATGTCATGGGAATCCGCCACAAAACGCTGCCGATTGAAGGCGTTCAGTTTCACCCGGAAAGCATCGCCTCTGAACACTGCCGGGACATTTTTGTGAACTTCATCAACTACCGCCGTGAAAATCTGCCGGTTGCGCAATATCTGAATCAGCTTCTGGACAAAAAAGATTTGACGGAAGAGCAGGCGGCGTTCTTTATGGAAAACGTCACCGACGGCACGATGGACGAGCGTGCAATGGCGGCAATCCTCGTCGCGATTCAGGCTAAAGGCGTTTCCGTAAGCGAAATGACGGGCTGCGCACGCGCTCTTTTAAAGAAAAAGACGGCTTTTCCGTGCGCTAAAAAGGGGCTGGCGGAAATTGTCGGAACGGGCGGCGACTGCAAGGGAAGTTTTAACATTTCGTCACTTTCGGCGATTGTTGCGGCGAGTTGCGGTCAGGCGATGGCAAAGCACGGAAACAGGGCGGTTTCTTCTAAATCCGGCGCTGCGGACTTTTTTGAAAGTCTTGGAATAAACATCATGGCGGAACCCGCGAAAACTGCCCGGCTTGTTGAAAAAACAGGCTTCGGCTTTCTGATGGCTCCGGTCTACCACGCGGCAATGCGGTTTGCTGCTCCTGTCCGTAAGGCTCTGGGCGTAAAGACAATCATGAACATTTTAGGTCCGCTTTTGAATCCTGCGGGGGCGGAATACGAAGTTCTCGGCGTTTATTCAAAGTCGCTTTTAAAAGATTATGCGCGGGCGGCTAAAGGGCTCGGGGCAAGGCGCGTTCTTGTCGTTGCAAGCGACGACGGCTACGACGAAATTTCTCCGTGCGCAAAAAACCATGCGTATTTGATTGACGAAAAGGGGAATGAAACCCCGTTTGTGATTGACCCGGCGAAATTCGGCATCACAGACGCGGACGAAAATGAACTTGCCGGAGGCAGCGGAAAAGAAAATGCGGCTCTTGCGCTTGAAGTCCTCAACGGGGGCGGACGGCGCACAATCCGTTATGCGGTTGCTCTGAACGCGGGGGCGGTTTTGTATCTTTCCGGGCACGCAAGAACTCTCAAGGAAGGCTATGACAAGGCTCTGGAAGCAATCGGCAGCGGAAAGGCGCTTGCAAAACTGAATCAGATTGTTGAAGTGAGCAGGGGGCTTTAGAAGTCAGATGGATACGAAAAACATAATTGCGCAGATTGTTGAGCGGCGCAAAAAAGATATTGAAGAGCGCGGCTTTAATTTCGGTTTTGAGATTCCGAAGGTTCGTACCAGACCTGTGAATAAATTCATGGCGGAACGCGGCGTAATCCTCGAAGTGAAGCGGGCGAGCCCGAGCAGGGGAGACATTGCGCCTGAACTCGACGCTGCTGAAACTGCAAGACTTTACCGTGCGAACGGAGCGGGGGCAATCAGCTGTCTGACGGAAGAAAACTATTTTAAGGGGAATCTCGGCGATCTGATGGCGGTGTGCAATGCCGTGAGCGATGTTGCCGTTCTCCGCAAGGATTTTTTAATTGACGAGCGCGAAATTGAAATTGCGTATTTGTGCGGTGCGGACGCGGTCCTTTTAATCAGCGGAATCTTGACGCTTGAAAAGATGAAATCGATGACGGCGAAATGCGCGGAACTTGGAATCCGTGCGTTTGTGGAAGTCAGAACTGAAAGTGACGCGGAAAAAGTTCTTGAAGTGAAAAAAAATTACCCGGAAACAATCGTCTGTGGCGTCAATTCCCGCAATCTAAAGGATTTTTCGGTTGACCTTCTTGTTCCTGCCATGCTCAAAAAAAGGCTCGGCGGCGATGTTGTTTTTGAAAGCGGCATTACGACTCCGCAAGCGGCAGAGAAAATTGCTTCGATGGGATTTTCAGGAATCCTTCTCGGTGAGTTTGCGGCGCGGAATCCTGGTAAAGCGGGCGGATTTGTGAAGGCGTTCAAGGAAACGACAGAAGACGAATGTGGAAAAAAAATCCTGGAACTTGCCCGAAAAGTGAGCGGGTGCAGAAAACCGCTTGTAAAAATCTGCGGGCTAAAGCGTGCCTGCGATGTGCTTCTTGCGGATTCGCTGGGGGCGGATTTTACGGGATTTATTTTTGCAAAAGGCTTTGCGCGTAATGTTTATGGAACGGCGGAGTTTGAAGAAATCAAGAAAATTCTGCCACAGATAAGGGCTTTTAAGGTTGCCGTCGTAACGGATGCAAAAAGTGAGGAAACGGCAGAAGCCGTAAAACTTGTGAAGTCCGGTGTTCTGGATTTCATTCAGCTGCATGGAATTAAGTATGAAGATTTAACGGATGAACTGAAAACTGTTCCGCATTATTTTGCCCTTTCTTCAAAAGAAAAAATTGAAAAGCGCGAAACTGAAAAACTCGACAGTTACGGCGAAGTGCGTTATCTGCAGGACTGCAAGGCTCACGTTTACGGCAGTACAGAACATTTGTGGCTGGCAGGCGGCGTAACGGCAGAAAATGTGCAGGATTTGTGTGCACAATTCAACCCGGAGCTTATTGACGTAAGCAGCGGGATTGAAGACGATATTCCAGGTGTAAAAAGCGAAGAAAAAATGAAAAAGTTTTTTCGGAAACATGGACGGAAATAAAAAAAACAGGAGATATAAATGTATAACGAATCAATTGACGGTTTTTTTGGAGATTACGGCGGAAAATATGTGCCGGAAGTTCTCAGAGCGACGATAGATGAGCTGGAAACAGCTTTTCATCATTACATCAAAGACCCGGATTTTCTGGAAGAACTCCGGATTTTGCGGCGGGACTATATCGGTCGTGAAACTCCGCTTGTTTTTGCTCAGAAAGCAACTGAACTTCTGGGCGGCGGACAGGTTTACATCAAGCTTGAAGGGCTTGCAAATACGGGAGCTCACAAAATCAACAACGCAATCGGTCAGGTTCTGCTTGCAAAAAAGATGGGAAAGACGCGGATTATTGCAGAAACGGGAGCCGGTCAGCACGGAGTTGCAACTGCGGCGGCGTGTGCAAAACTCGGAATGGAATGTGTCATCTACCAGGGGGAAGTTGATGTGCGCCGTCAGCAGCCGAACGTTGCCGCAATGGAACTCTACGGAGCAAAGGTTGTGGCTGTTAAAAACGGTTCACGCACGCTGAAAGACGCGGTAAACGAAGCAATGCGTGACTGGGCAACGAACTTCAAGACCACTCATTACTGTCTCGGTTCTGCTTTAGGACCTGCTCCTTTTCCTGACATGGTACGCACGTTTCAGTCTGTAATCGGCGAAGAAGTAAAAAAACAGTGTGCAGAGCGCGGAATCAGGATTGATTCCCTTGTTGCCTGCGTTGGCGGCGGTTCAAATGCTTCAGGATTTTTTGCGCCGTTCTTTGATGACACTTCAATAAAACTTTACGGTGCAGAAGGCGGCGGTACGGGACCTGAAACCGGCAATAATGCAAGCCGCATGGTCGGAACTGCTGCCCGCGATGACATTTTGCAGGGCTTCAAGAGCCGTTTCTTAGTTGATTCAGACGGACAGGCACAGAAAACGAGTTCAATTTCTGCCGGACTCGACTATCTTGGAATCAGTCCGCAGCTTGCAATGCTCGGCAAAACCGGCAGAATCACGTTTGAGGCAATCCGCGACAACGAAGCGCTGGACGCAGTAAGTTTTTTTGCCCGCAACGAAGGAATCCTTATGGCACTTGAAAGTGCACATGCCGCAGCGTACGCAATCAAACTTGCTCCGAAAGTGCCGAAGGACAGGGCAATCATTATAAATATGTCAGGGCGTGGAGACAAAGACGTGTTCATTACGTCGCCGGTTTTCCGTGCAGAAGAATGGAAGTCGTTCCTGCGTTCAGAACTCGAGCGTCTCGAAACAAACAAAAACGTTCACGACAGATACTAAAGGAAAAAAAATATGAAAAAATTGATGTCACATTTAGTTGCAAATTATCCGACCCCGGAACTTTCATTTGCCGCTGCCGAAGCACTGGTTGCCGGCGGTGCAGATTTTCTGGAGATTCAGCTTCCGTTTTCTGACCCGAGCGCAGACGGTCCTGTAATTCAGAATGCGTGTGCTTCCGTTCTTGCAAAGGGCGTTACCACTCAGGACGGATTGAATTTCATCGCAAAATTAAGAAAAGCCTTCCCGAACGTAAAAATCGGAATCATGTCTTATGGTTCGCTTATTTTTACGCCCGGAGTTGATGATTTCTGCAGACGCGCTTCAGAAGCTGGCGTGAACGCGATGATTATTCCTGATCTTCCGTTTGACTGTGATGAAGGGCTGACGGCTGCCTGTAAAAAATACGGAATGGAAAATATCCCCGTTGCTGCTCCCGGAATGACGGACGAGCGCATGCAGAAAATGCTCGATAAAGGCTTTAAGACGATTTACGCTGCCCTTCGTGCCGGAATTACCGGAATGGACACAAAAGTTGATTCTTCTACGGTAGAATTCTTAAAGAAACTCAAGAAACCGAATAAAAGCGGAATTATCCCGGAACTGTACGGTGGATTTGGAATCAGCGGGAAGGAACAGGCAGAAGCGATTGCGCCGTATGTAGAAGGCGTGGTAGCGGGGTCGGTTTTTGTACGCTTAATTGACGCGGCAGACGGAAACAAAGAAATCCTGCAGAAGACAATAACCGCCAGAGCGAAGGAAATCAAAGGATAAAACCACAGCTTTTTCTTCCCGTCGTGCTGTTTCATAAAGCGTTTTTGAGTCTTTTCGCCTTATGGAATAATTCCGCGAGTCGTTCTGGCGTCTTTTCACCTTATGAAATAATTTCACGACTCGTTCTGGAGTCTTTTCGCCTTATGAAATAATTTCACGAGTCGTTCTGGTGTCTTTTCGCCTTATGAAATAATTCCGCGAGTCGTTCTGGTGTCTTTTCGCCTTATGAAATAATTTCACGAGTCGTTCTGGTGTCTTTTTGACTTATGGAATAATTCCGCGAGTCGTTCTGGTGTCTTTTCGCCTTATGAAATAATTCCGCGAGTCATTCTGGAGTCTTTTCGCCTTATGAAATAATTCCGCGAGTCGTTCTGGCGTCTTTTCGCCTTATGAAATAATTCCGCGAGTCATTCTGGAGTCTTTTCGCCTTATGGAATAATTTCACGACTCATTCCGGTGTCTTTTTCTTCCCGTTGCGCTTATCTTATCGAGTTGACCGGTTTGTTTTCTTTCAGCCACAGAATGCGCTGATTGCTGCTTCCGCGGAAGGTCAGTGTTAAGTCTTTCTTTTCCAGCATGAACGGACCGTCTACAAGAACGTCTATGCAGTCGAGCATGGCGTCTGTCACTTCACAGTGTTTTCTGCCACCGGCGGGTTTTAAGTCTATGTCGTAAACGTAGCCGGAATAGCACCAGATTGTTTTTTTCGGGTAGAGCGTTCGGACTTTCTGCAGGAACGGCATCAGAACGCGCTGATTTTCTTCTTCAAACGGCTCTCCCCCTAAAACCGTCAGACCTGCTATAAAATCCGGCTTTAAGGCGTCGATTATTTCCTGTTCAGTTGTAGCCGTGAATTCTTTTCCGTAGTTGAAGTCCCACGTTACCTGATTAAAGCAGCCCGGGCATTTGTTCCTGCAGCCGCTTACAAAAAGGCTCACGCGAACCCCCGGACCGTCTGCAACATCAATTTTTTTTATTTCACCGTAGTTCATCAGTCTGTAAAACTCCGCTGAAGCGCTACAGGTGCAGCACGCGCTCTTTGATTTCCTGAGTGCGTCCCTGATTCCAGTACTGTGTGCCGATGTAACCGCAGGTACGGCGGGCAACGTTCATTTTTGTCTGATCTGTGTTGCCGCAGCTCGGGCACTGCCATACAAGTTTTCCGTCTGTGTCTTCAACTACGCGGATTTCGCCCGTGTAGCCGCATTTCTGGCAGCAGTCGGATTTTGTGTTCAGTTCAGCGTACATGATGTTTTCGTAGATGTGCTTCAAGAGTGCAATTACCGCAGGAATGTTGCCTTCCATGTTCGGAACTTCAACATAACTTACGGCACCGCCCGGACTGAGTTCCTGGAACTGGCTTTCAAAACTCAGTTTCGTAAATGCATCAACCGGTTCTGTTACGTGAATGTGGTAAGAGTTCGTGATGTAGTTTTTGTCCGTTACGCCTTCAATTTCTCCAAAGCGGCGTTTAAGGCACTTTGCAAATTTGTAGGTTGTAGATTCAAGCGGAGTTCCGTAGAGGGAAAACGCGATGTTCGTCTTGTCGCGCCATTCTGAACATTTTGAATTCATGTAGCGCATGACTTTCAGTGCAAACGGAGTTGCTTCCGGATCTGTGTGAGGTTTTCCCGTCATGAAGCGCGTACATTCGCAGAGCCCTGCATAACCAAGAGAAATCGTTGAATATCCGCCGTACAGAAGTTTGTTGATTACTTCGCCTTTTTCAAGACGCGCAAGGGCAC
>CAVJKK010000063.1:1947-7227 GCA_963649855.1 Anaerovoracaceae bacterium | reverse complement strand
GATTTCAGGTCGGTAGACAAACGCCTGCGCAAAGTTCACCCTTTCTCTATAGCCTTTTGAAAGGGTTTTGATTTTTTTATGAAAAACGTCCTCAAGGGAAAAAAGTTTCACTGTCTCTTCAAGATTCTTTAGAGAAGCTCCGTGCAGTTCTGCCGTCGCTTTCAAGAATTCCCTTACGGTGTATTCACCGGGAAAATCCGGCGTTTCTTCGACAAAGCCCGTGATGTTCCTCGTTTCTGCCGGGTTTTCAGAGGCTTCAATTCTTCCGTAACGCGCAGAATCTATGAAAAGTCTTCCTTCCGTCGCAAAATGGCGCGCACAGATTGATTTTAAAATCGTCGTCTTGCCCGCCCCGTTTGGTCCTAAGATGCCGGTTATGCAGTCTTTTCGGAACGTGCAGTTCACCTTATCAAGTGCGGTAAAATCTCCGTAGTTTTTCGTAAAATCTTTTAATTCAATCATGATTTTCTTAAGGTACAGCCCTAGTCCACATACGGAATCTCAATGTGCATGCGGTCGCGCGTAAGTTCAGCGTTCGGGTAGACTTCCTGCGCCTGACTCAAAAGAAGCGGAAGATCCCTGTCCGTGTAGCGCGGACTGTAGTGAATCATCGCCATTCTCCTTGCGTTTGCGTCCCGGGCAATCGTGCCTGCCTGTCTGGAAGTCATGTGCTTTTTTTCCTTCGCCTGGTCTTCACAGTCGTCGGCAAACATTCCCTCACAGATTAAAAGGTCGCTTCCCTGAACTTCCTTTGCAATCGAAGGCAGATAGAGGGTGTCCGTCACAAAACTGAACTTCCGTCCGCTGCGCTTTTCGCCCATCACGTCAGAGGGCTTAATGATTTTTCCGTCTTCAAGAGTAACTTCTTCCCCGCGCTGCAACTGACCGAAAAGAGGTCCCGGCTTTATTCCGAGGGCAACCGCCTTTTCAACGTTGAATTCTCCGGGACGGTCGAGCTCTTCGAGGGTGTAGCCTACGCAGGTTTTTGTGTGCTGCAGAGGAAAAGCGCGCACGTAAAAATCCTTGCCTTCGTGAACGACACACGGCGCCGTAATTTCCTTTACGATAATCGGATAATTGATGTACATGTCAAGGACACGACGGCTCGTTTCAACGTATTCGGCAATCTTCGGAGGACCGTAGATGTAAAGCGGTTCCTTGCGGTCAACCTGAGAGTTGAGCATTAAGATTCCCGGCAGCCCTGTAACGTGGTCAGCGTGAGTGTGGGAAATGAAAATTGCGTCGATTTTTTTCCATTTGAGGTTCAGCCTTTTTAAGCTCACCTGAGTTCCTTCCCCGCAGTCAAAAAGAAAAAGGTCACCGTCACGCCTGAGCAGAACGGAAGTGAGATGACGGTAAGGAAGAGGCATCATGCCGCCGCAGCCTAGAACAAACGCTTCAAGATTCATTATCTTCCCCTCAGTTTTTTCATGATTTTCTTGTGATAGAACGCCCGCAGATTTTCAGCGAGGATATAAAGCCCGTAAAGCGGGCTCAGCGGAATGTCAACGCTCCCCGGTCTGTGAACTTCTCGCCCGCCGAAGCCCATCTTAAAGAGATAAAGCCCGTGCATCGGATGCGCTTCACTTCCCGTCGGAGGAATTCCGTAAAAGTCGTAAATCTTTGAACCGTAAGCCTTTGCGTCCTGAATCGCAGTCCACTGGACAAGGTAACTCGGCATAAGGTTGCGCTTTTTGTTGCCGGAGCAGCCGTAAAGGTAAATCGCTTCATCCTTCTGGAAAAGCGTGATGATTGCCGCAAGGTCTTCCCCCTCGTGGCTTGCAAGGTAAAGCGTAATCTTAGTTTCGTCCTTCGTTCCGCCAGATTTTTCTCCGCGCACGAGAAGGTCTTTGTAGTAGGAAAGCGGATGCAGCCCGATACCGTCGCGCTCAGCCGTCTGCCTGTACAGCGAATAGAACGAATCAAGGGATTTTTCAAAATCAGGAGAAGAAGCAGTTACGGCGCGCACTTCAACGCCGTGTTTTGCCGCATAGCGGATGTTGTACCGCCATTTGTTCTTCATTGCAGCAAGAAGGTCATCTTCCGAAAGCGAAAGGTCTAAAAAAGTGCTGTCCGGCGGCTGAACGTCTGCACGAGGCTTTTTGAGTTCAACTTTTGCAGTCCTTGCAAGCAGGGAAAGCCTTGAAAGATAGTCGTCGCGCACTTCAACGGAAGGCATGTCAAGCGGAACGTCAAAGCGGACGTAAAGCGTGTGCTTTGGAAGCAGAGGCTTAATTTTTTCAGCAAAATTCCCAAGCGACTTTATGTAGTCAACTTCAGCCTCTGCCTGTTCAGCAAAGCCCGGCACGATTCCGCCAGACTCAAATTCAAGAGCCATCGGAACATAACAGAGCGAAAAACTCAAAGGACCTTTCTTAAAAGTTCTGAAAAGAACGTTAATATCGTCAATATTTAAAGATTTCCATCCGTGGGCGCACTTAAAATCACGCCAGAAATCAGACTGTTGAAAACGTTTAGACATAAAAATACCACCGCAATACTAGCAAAATTTTATTTTTTACACAAACCGCTTTTTTATTTTATGCAGATGACCTAAAATCCACCGTATGAAAAACACAGCACCTACCACAGCCTTTCTTGAACAGTTTGAAGCCTGGCTCAATTCCTTCCTCAACTTTGAAAAACTTCCGCAGAAAAACCTTTTCTGGCTCGACACGATGGAACAGTTCTCCGCCCTGCTTTTAAATCCGCAGAACGAATACAAAACCTTCCACGTTGCAGGCTCAAAAGGCAAGGGTTCAACTTCAGCCTTCATTTCGTCAATACTCGAAGAAGCAGGCTTAAAGACAGGACTCTACACCTCCCCGCACATACTTTCATTTTTAGAGAGGATTACGCAGAATCAGGAATTCTTCCCGAAAGAACTCTACGAAGCTTCGGCAGAAGAACTCATGAAGACCGTAAAAAGTGCACAGGCGCAGGGAATCTTAAAAGACCGCCCGATAACATGGTTTGAACTCGTCACGCTCTATTCATTTCTGTGCTTTAAGAAGGCAGGAGTTGACGCGGCAGTCTTTGAAGTCGGACTCGGCGGAAGGCTCGACGCAACGAACGTCATAAAACCCAAAGCCTGCTGCATAGGACCAATAGAACTTGAACACACGGAGTTCTTAGGCGACACGCTCGAAAAAATCGCCGCAGAAAAAGGCGGAATCATAAAGGAAAACACGCCGGTCTTCATAGCGCCACAGACAAAGGAAGTAAAGGAAGTCTTCAAGAAAATCGCAGCGCAGAAAAAAGCGCCCCTTCACTTTTCAGACGAATGCTGTTCAATAAAAACAAGAATACAGAACACAGCGCAGGGAACATTTCCAAACTTAACGATGGAAACAGAAATCACTTCTTCGTTTTTCCGCCGCCCGATAAAGACTTCCCTTAAACTCTTGGGGGATTTTCAGGCACAGAACGCCGCGCTCGCTTCGCTTGCAGTAAAAAGCGCCTTCCCGGAAATTACGGAAGAAGAAATCGAAAGGGGGCTTTCAAAGACAACGCTCCCGGCACGCTTTGAACTTCTCCCCCCGCCGGAAAGTTTTGAAAACATTCCGTTTTTGATTCTAGACGGAGCACACACGCCGAAAAGCACAGCCTTTACGCTGGAAACGATAAAAAAAGCAGGAATAGAAGTGCCTTCCCTTTTATTTGCCTGCGCTCAGGACAAGCACTCAGACGAAATGGCGCACTTATTTGCAGAAGCCGGAACATTTAAAAGCATTTTTCTTACAGTTCCCGGCGGAACGAAAAAGTCAGACATAAAGGCAGTAGAAAAAGCCTTTGAACAGGCAGGCTTAACTTTTGATTCAGACGAAGACTACAGCCGCCAGATAAAAAAAGCACTGGCAGCCGCAGATAAAGACAGAACTCCGCTGCTGGTTACGGGCTCGTTCTACCTTGCAGCGGAAGTAAAAAAGATTATTTCGTGCGTTTAGAAACAGTCTCGTTTACGCGGTCGATTTCAGTTTCAACATTCTTAGAGAAATCTGAAAGTGCCGTGTTACCTACAATCGCCATGGTGTTGAGGTAATTTACAATCTTGTCGTTGATAACCTCAAGAATCGGCTTTTTGTAGCTGGAAGCAGGTGCGCTCTTGCCGCTTTCCGCCTTTACGAAAGCGTCGTTTGCAGCGGTGAAATCGTCCTGCGCCGTGCGGATTAAAGAAATCATGTCGGCAATTCCGTCGAGTTTTTCGATAGCAGCCTTTGCTTCTGAAGCAGAAAGGTCAGAAAGCATGCTTTCAATCATCGAACTTTCGGAAATGTAGTTTGCCTTTAAGATTCCAGACTTTGAATATTTGTCGTAAATCGCCTTAAGGCTGACGGCAGCCGCTTTTTTTTCTTCAAGCGGAAAGTACGTGTAGCCCGAAAGAAGCGAACCGAAATTTCTGATTGCTTCATCGCGCTTTAAGTCCGCTTCGTCAAGGTTAGACAGCGCCTTGTCCTGCAGAATCGCCTGAGTAATCGCATCGCTTAAAACCGTAAGCTCTGCAATCTGACCTTTCAGGAAAGAATCTTCCTGAGCCTTAGAATCCGCGTTGAAAATGCGGATAACCGAGTCCGAAAGCCCGTCGACTTCAGTGATGCGGGCTCTTGCTGTAAGTTTGTTCATAAATTCCCCCTTAGAAAACTTTTTGAACTGAAAATGATAAATCACGCTGTAAATAAACAGACGCGAAACCTTAAATAACCTTAACTTCGAGTTTTGCAGTTTCAAGCCGTAGTTCGTGGACAGAACCCCGGCTACGGCTATTTGACATTAAAAGTATTTAGCCTGATGCCGGGTTTTTGAATTACTGTTTATATTGTCAAAAACTCGAAGTTGGGACTGAATAAAATTATAACATAATTTTAAAAAATATCACTTTATCACTGTGTTTTTAAGAAATTTTGCCGATTGGAAAAAACGGAAACCGCAATCGGCGTGACGCCGAAAGGAGAAAACACAGAAAACAGCAATCGGCGTGACGCCGAATCGAGAAAACGCAGAAAACAGCAATCGGCGTGACGCCGAATCGAGAAAACGCAAAAAAACAGCAATCGGCGTGACGCCGAATCGAGAAAACGCAAAAAGCTGCAATCGGCGTGACGCCGAATCGAGAAAACGCAAAAAGCTGCAATCGGCGTCACGCCGAATCAAGAAAACATAAAAAGCAATCGGCGTGACGCCGAAAGGAGAAAACGTAAAAAGCAATCGGCGCGACGCCGAGGAAGCACTATTTTTCTGCTACGCAAAGACTGCTGCGTTCATTGTCATTAAAAAATGAGT
>CAVJKK010000063.1:0-1937 GCA_963649855.1 Anaerovoracaceae bacterium | reverse complement strand
CTTGAACCGAATCTGTAAATTCAAGTTGATAAAATATTCTCCGTTTTCTTTTTCTATTTTCATATAGTTATGACGAGTTGCAGAAGGACTTTCAAAACCAAGTTGCTTTATCAAAAATTGCTTAAATTCATCCGCGATAGTTGAATGAAATGCCACAACATCACCGTTATTCTTTACGATAATGTATCCGCCGTTTACCGAACTTTTTCCGTTCCAATCCGTAGAAAGCCTCATTCCACAGAACATATCATAAAGAAGTGTCCCGATTTTCCGCTCATAAATAGCATAATTGTCTGAATATTTGTAATCTGCAATGTTTTTCAAGGCAATATAATGCAAGGCTGTTGAACAGCTGGAATTTTCTGCTTTTCCTTCATTTTCAAAATAATAGAATTTCAGCATTGCGCCCACAATTTTTGGCAGTTCAATTCCTCCTGAAAGAATCAGATTTCTTTCGGCGGTATCCTTGCATGCTTTTACAAATGTCAGATTACATTTTGAAGTTTTTAATAAATGCATCCGCTCACCAATTGAGGTATGCCCTTTACTGTCAAAAATTCCGTTAAACTTGTTCATTATCTTATCATTGATATTTCCAGTAACCTTAAAGCGGAAGTTTGTATTGTCTTTGCTTGCATTAAAAAGTGTGGCTTCCGCAGAAAAAGATGATTTACACGAAAATCCAACAATGGAATTTATTCCGCTTCTGTAGTCCTGCACTTCCATTTCTATATCATCAGTTTTGCTTGAAGGTGCCTTTAATTTTGAGATTTTAGCTTCTTCAAAAAATGCAGAAATTTCATCAGTTGCAACAATTGAATTTCCAGTAACTTTTGACTGTATTAAATTCCAGATTTTTTCTTTGTACTTCTGAATTTTTTCAATAGGAATCTGTCCAACAACTTCTTCATCATTCAGCAAAATGCGGACTTTTTTTCCCGTAAAGTAGGAATAATTTTCACGCAGAATTTTTATAATGTTCAAAAAAACATTTTTCATTGCATCTAAATTTTTGTCTGCAATGTAAAGTTTTTCGTCGTTCAAAAGTTTAAGAAAAATATAAACTTCACTCCATTCGCCTTTATTGCCCCTTAAATTATTTTCGCTCATCTAAAACCTCTTTTATTTTTTCAGCAATCGCCTGAATGACTGGTACTGTTACGGAATTTCCAAATTGTTTATAAAGATGTGTGTCTGCAAGAACTAATTTGAAAGAATCAGGAAAACCTTGAAGTCTTGCCCATTCGCGGGGCGTCATTTTTCTGATTCCGTCGGTGTTTACAGTTCCTTTTATATGGGTCACTGGGGTTAAATCTGTCTGCCGCTTATCGACGATTAAATTTCGTTCTCTACCCATTCCACCACAAACTATTGCGCCTGCCGTTCCATCAAGGCTTCTGATTTCATAGCCAAAGCCGTGTCCTAACGCTTCATGCCTTGCTTTGTGGCGAATTAAAGTCTGAATGTAAGTCGTGCTTAAGTAATATTTTGCGGAAACTGGTTTTTCTTCGATTATGTCTTTTATCTTTTTAGAAGAATCTGTAGCTGTTGGAAATGAAAAGCTTTCTACATTCAAATCTTTTCTGAATGCGATGATATATATTCTTTCTCGATTTTGCGGGACTCCGAAATCTTTGCTGTTTAAAATTTGAGAAAAAACATTATAGCCAAGCTGTTCAAACGTTGATTTTATGATTTTAAAGGTTCTGCCCTTGTCGTGAATTACAAGTCCTTTTACATTTTCACAGAAAATAACTTTTGGCTTGTGGTATTCGCAAATTCTTGCCACATCAAGAAAAAGCGTGCCTCGACAAATTCCTTTGTAATTGTCGTTAAATCCTTTTCTTTGACCTGCAAGACTGAAAGCCTGGCAAGGAAATCCAGCAAGGCAGACATCAAACGGAGGAATTTCCTTTTCATTAATTTTTGTTATATCC
>CAVJKK010000062.1:0-7268 GCA_963649855.1 Anaerovoracaceae bacterium | reverse complement strand
AATATGCTCCGGACAACCTTCAGGAACAGCTCAACTACGTGCGCGAACACTGGGCAGAACTTTTTCTGCCGGGCGACGGTGAAGGCGAAGATTACTGGCTCAGACGTCTTTTTGGCGGAAGCGACCTTTTAAGCGAAGAATGGAAGCCTGAATGGAAAGGCGGCAACGGTTCAACTCCGGACATGAGTCCCCCAAACTACGACTATCTTATGCGCGAATACGAAAGATTCAGCGACGACAGGGAATGGATGCCGCGCGTCGTTCTTATGGCAAAAACCGTGCTTGTGTGGCTGTATCAGCTTTCTAAAAAATATAACCGGCAGATTACGCGGCTGGATCAGATTCCGGACGAAGAACTTGACCTTCTCAAGACGCAGGGATTTACAGGGCTGTGGCTCATCGGGCTGTGGGAACGTTCCCGGGCAAGCAAAAGAATCAAGCAGATCTGCGGAAACCCGGAAGCGGCGGCGAGTGCCTATTCCCTCGAAAACTACGAAATTGCAGAAAACCTCGGCGGCTGGGATGCGCTTTCAAATCTGCGGACACGTCTCTGGCAGCGTGGAATCCGTCTTGCAAGCGACATGGTTCCAAATCATACGGGCATGGATTCTGCGTGGGTGGTTGAACGCCCCGACCTTTTCTTACAGAGGCGCGACAATCCGTTCCCCCAGTACACGTTTAACGGTCCGAATTTGAGCCACGACGGGCGGGTTGCACTTTATCTTGAAGATCACTATTACTCAAAAAATGACTGTGCGGTTGTCTTTAAGCGCGTAGACACGGCAACGGGCGACACAAGATATATCTACCACGGAAACGACGGCACGGGGCTTCCATGGAACGACACTGCCCAGATTGATTTTCTAAATCCACAAGCGCGCGAAGCCGTAATGCAGGAAATCTTAAAGATTGCGCGGAATTTCCCGATCATACGTTTCGACGCTGCAATGGTTCTTGCAAAAAAACACATCAAGAGGCTGTGGTATCCGGAACCGGGAAAGGGCGGAGACATTGCGACGAGAAGCGAATTTGCACTGACGGCGCAGGAATTTGAAAAGCGTATTCCGAATGAGTTCTGGCGCGAAGTCGTAGACCGCGTTGCAAAGGAAGTGCCGGACACGCTTTTACTGGCTGAAGCGTTCTGGATGATGGAAGGATATTTTACCCGCACGCTCGGAATGCACAGAGTTTACAATTCTGCCTTCATGAACATGCTCAAAAAAGAAGACAACGCAGGTTACCGCTCAACCATTAAAAATACGATCAGTTTTGATCCGCAGATTCTAAAACGCTACGTAAACTTCATGAACAATCCCGACGAAGAAACGGCAGTGGCTCAGTTCGGCAAGGGTGACAAATACTTCGGCGTCTGTACGCTGATGTCAACGATGCCGGGGCTGCCGATGTTCGGACACGGTCAGATTGAAGGCTTTGAAGAAAAATACGGAATGGAATACATGCGCGCCTACCGTGACGAAAAACCGGATGAATATCTGATTGAACGCCACAACCGTGAAATCTTTCCGCTCTTAAACAGGCGCTATCTTTTTGCCGGAGTTGAAAACTTTTTATTCTACGACGTGTGGAACAACGGAAGCGTAAACGAAAACATCTTTGCCTATTCAAATAGATGCGGCAGCGAAAGCACGATTGTCTTCTACAACAACAAATACGAACGCGCAGCCGGCTGGATAAAGCAGTCCTGTTCTTACGCCGTAAAAACAGGCTCGGGCGAAAACGACAAAAAACTCGTAACGCGCACGCTTGCAGAAGGACTTGATCTTGACGGCGGCAGCGGAATGTACCTTATCTTTAAAGAACAGCGTTCGGGTCTTACGTTTGTGCGCCGGTCGGCGGAAATCCGTGAGCAGGGAATGTTCATAAGTCTCAACGGTTTTGAAACCCAGATTTTCATGGAAATCCGCGAAGTAAAGGACACGGACGGTTCGCTTGAAGAACTGTGTGCGCACCTGAACGGAAGCGGAACTCCAGACCTTAACCTTGCATGGCAGGAACTGCACTACAAGTCACTTTACGAAAAGTTTGGCGTATTGATTGATAAAGTGAAGGACGTTTACGGAACGGCGGATAAAAAACTTACCGCCACAAAACTGAAGGCTGCCGTTGCAGACTCTCTGCGTGATTTTTACAAGACGGCAAATGACTTTGCAAAGGCTGAAGCGCAGACACAGACAACTGAAAAGAATACTGCAAAAACTAAATCAAGGGTGCTGAGATTCAAAGTGATAAAAGCCCCGAAAATCACGCTGGCCAAACCAGAAACAAAGCAGAAGCGCACAAAAAAGACAAGGCTCACGGCGGAAGAAAAAGCACGGCTTGCTGTTGAACAGAAACGCGCGCTTGTGGCTGAGCAGCTTCTTCTTTTAGTGCTGCCGCTTGCAAGGGCGGGCTTTGCGCATAAATGGTCGCTTGAGCGCAAGCTTGAAGAAAAACTGAACGGCACTTACGGTTATTTTGAAAAAGCCTTTATTTTTGCAGCCACAAAGGTGGACAAAAAAGAACTCGCAGAACTTCTGGTCAACTCAAAATACAGCCAGACTCTGACCGGCACAAACCACTTTGACGGAATAAAGTGGTTCAACAAAGAAAAAATGGAAGAATCGCTGAAAATCGCAGAAAAAGTCCTGACATACGGGAAAAGAGGCGAAAACCTGAAAAAAATAAAAGCGGTTTTTACAGCCTTAGACAAAGCCCAGAAAACCGCAGAATACCGATGTGAAGATTTTATAAAAAAACTGAAACTCCGTTAGAAGTTATGGCTAATAAAAATTGTCCATTGTTAAGAAGAATGTCAAATAGCCGTAGCCGGGGTTCTGTCCACGAACGCGTCTTGAGCTTGCTCAATTACGCGGCTCGTGGCAGGTTCCCGGCGGGAGGCTATTTGAAGTTACTTAAACAATTTAAACAAAACAGTTTTTATTTGTCGTTCTGCAGGGCATCGTAGCCGGTTTCTCCCGTGCGGATTTTTACTACGCCCGTTACATCGCTGACAAAGATTTTGCCGTCGCCGATGTGACCCGTGTAAAGAACTCTGCGTGCTGCTTCAACAACAGTGTCAACCGGAACTTTGCTGATGACCGTTTCAACCTTGATTTTCGGCAGAAGGTTGATTTCGACCGGAGCACCACGATAGTATTCGCTCGCACCTTTCTGCATGCCACAGCCCATTACGTTGCTTACAGTCATGCCGGTTACGCCGATTTCGTTCATTGCAGCCTTCAGCTGGTCGAACTTGTTCTGTCTTGTTACGATTACAACCTTGTGTGCAACCGCTTCTTTTGAAACCGTGCCGGAAACAGGGACTGACAGGGCAGGAATTTCAATGCCGGCGTGTTCTGCTTCTTCAACTTCTTCCGTTGAATATGTCGTCGCAAAGCCTGCATATCCTGAATCAAGACCGTGCTCGAGCTTGTCGAGACCAACGATTTCTTCTTCTGCTGTAACGCGCAATCCGAAAATCTTTTTGATTACAAGGAACAAAATAGTGATTGTTACAACTGTCCAAGCAATTGTTGCGAACATTCCAAGGAGCTGGAGGCCGAGACATTCAAATCCGCCGCCGTAGAAAAGTCCTGAAATCTGTTCGCCTGCCTTGTTTGCAAGTGAATATCCTGGAACTGAAGGGCTTGCGAAAAGTCCTACAGCGATTGTTCCCCAAATACCGTTAAAGCAGTGAACTGCAACAGCACCAACCGGGTCGTCGATGTGGAGTTTGTGATCCAAAAGCCATACGCCAAATACAACCAGAAGACCTGCAACAATACCGATGATAGAAGCGCCGAGAGCGTCTGCAACATCACAAGGAGCTGTAATTGCAACAAGACCAGCCAAAGAAGCGTTCAAACACATAGAAACATCTGGCTTTCCGTATTTTACCCATGTAAAAATCATACATGTTACAGTTGCAACTGCAGGAGCGATTGTTGTAGCAACGAAGATTGAACCGAGCTGAGCAACAGAAGTAGCTGCTGCACCGTTAAATCCGTACCAGCCCAACCAAAGAATAAATACACCGAGAGCGCCGATAGGAATGTTGTGTCCAGGGAAAGCGTGAACTTCAGTTACTTTTCCGCTCTTGTCGCGTGAAAATTTTCCGATACGCGGACCAACCATTGCAGCACCGATCAAAGCGCAGATACCGCCGACCATGTGGATACAGTTAGAACCGGCAAAGTCGTGGAAACCAAGCTGAGCGAGCCAGCCGCCGCCCCATGTCCAGTGAGCTTCGATTGGATAGATTACAGCCGAAATTACAGCTGAATAAACACAGTAAGAAAGGAACTTTGTGCGTTCTGCCATTGCTCCAGAAACAATTGTTGCAGTTGTAGCGCAGAAAACAAGGTTGAACACAAAAGCAGACCAGTCAAAGTTTGCATAATCAGTAAAAATCTGCCAGTTCGGTTTACCGATGATTCCGAAGAAAGTGTTTTCTCCGAGGAAAAGTCCGAAACCGATAAGAACGAAAACTACGGTACCGATACAAAAGTCCATCAGGTTTTTCATGATGATGTTTCCCGTGTTCTTTGCGCGGGTAAAACCTGTTTCAACCATTGCGAAGCCAGCCTGCATCCAGAAAACGAGGGCAGCGCCTAAAAGGAACCACACACCCCACAAGTCGCTGGATACGCTTTTTACAGCTTCCATTACTGCTGCTGAATCCATAATAACCTCCATTTGCATAAAAAAAGCGTGCGGAATTTTCTGACAATCAAGTCAAAGTTCCGCACGCCATTGTGCTAAAAAATATTTTTATAAAGGGAGGGGAAAAGCCTTTCCCCTGCGGCGCACTCTGTCGCGCCGACACCCCATTCTGCGGGGACACCCCGCAACGCCCCGTCGCCGTTATACTCTGAACAGCAAATCTTCGTAGCTCGGGAACGGCTTGTATTCTTCACCAAGCAAAGGCTCGATTTCGTCTGCAACAGCGCGGGCTGCTTCCATTGCAGGTTTTACGCTGTCTGCATAAGCCTTCGCAACTGCAAGTGCGCTGCCGGCACTTTCTGCCTTCTCGTGAACTTTAGCAAGTTCTTCCGCCTTTGCAGAAAGAGAATCAACGAGTCCGTCGAGCTTAGCCAGAACAGAAGTTTCTGCCGCCGCTTTTGCTCCCGGTACAACCGACTTGAGCTGTACGACAGTCTTTGACACTGCCGACATGTACTTGTATGCCGCTGGAAGAATGTCCTTTGAAATCATTTCGAGCATCGTGTTTACTTCAATGTTCAAGACCTGGGCATATTTTTCAAGCTTGATTTCGTAGTGGCTTTCCATTTCCTCTTTTGTGTAAACGCCGAGTTCCGTAAAGAGTTTGACGTTCTTTGCATCGAGGTAATGTTCAACAGCATCCGGAGTTGTCTTGAGTTCAAGAAGACCGCGTTTTTTAGCTTCAGCCTTCCATGATTCATCGTAGCCGTTTCCGTTGAATACGATTCTCCAGTGTGCCTTTACTTCGCGTACAATCAGGGTGTTGAGTGTCTTTTCAAAGTCCGCAGCACCTTCGAGTTCATCTGCAAACTTCTTGAGGACGTCTGCAACGATTGCATCCAGAGTCGTGTTAGGACCTGCGATTGAAAGGCTAGAACCAACCGAACGGAATTCAAACTTGTTGCCGGTAAATGCAAACGGTGAAGTTCTGTTGCGGTCTGTCGAATCCTTCGGAATTGAAGGAAGAACATCTGCGCCGATTGTCATTTTTTCTGCACGGTCGTGAGAATACGGTTTTCCGTCTTTGAGTGCTTCAAGAACGGCGTAAAGTTCATCGCCGAGATAAACCGAAATGATTGCCGGAGGCGCTTCGTTCGCTCCGAGACGATGGTCGTTTCCTGCACTTGCAACGGAAATGCGCAGCAAGTCCTGGTTTTCATCAACCGCCTTAAGGATTGCCGTCAGGAACAAAAGAAACTGTGCATTGCTTTCAGGCGTTTTGCCCGGTTCAAGAAGGTTTTCGCCTTCGTTTGTAGACATTGACCAGTTGTTGTGTTTTCCCGAACCGTTCAAGCCTGCAAACGGCTTTTCATGAAGCAGACATTCAAGTCCGTGGCGTTTTGCAACTTTCTTCATTACTTCCATCGTAAGCTGGTTCTGGTCAACAGAAAGGTTTGTCGTTGAGAAAATCGGTGCCATTTCGTGCTGGGCAGGAGCAACTTCGTTGTGTTCTGTCTTTGAAAGAACGCCGTACTTCCAGAGAGTGTCGTTCAAATCTTCCATATATTCTACAATTCTCGGATTGAGGGCTGCAAAATACTGGTCGTCCATTTCCTGACCTTTTGACGGTTTTGCACCGAAGAGCGTGCGACCCGTCATGCGAAGGTCTTTGCGTTCTGACCAGAGTTTGTGGTCAACGATAAAATATTCCTGTTCCGGTCCGACGGTCGTTGCAACATGGCTTACTTCCTTGCCGAAAAGTTTCAGGATTCTTTTTGCCTGCTTGTCGAGAGCTTCCATTGAGCGCAGAAGCGGAGTTTTCTTGTCGAGTGCTTCGCCCGTGTAGGAACAGAAGGCAGTCGGAATACAGAGGGTGTGTTCCTTGATGAACGGATAGGAAGTCGGATCCCAGACTGTGTAACCGCGTGCTTCAAAAGTTGCACGGTGACCGCCGCTTGGGAAAGATGAAGCATCAGGTTCACCTTTTACAAGTTCTTTTCCAGAGAAAGACATGATTACAGTTCCGTCGTCCTGAGGGTTGATGAAAGAGTCATGCTTTTCTGCCGTAATTCCAGTCAATGGCTGGAACCAGTGAGTGTAATGTGTTGCTCCGTTTTCAATAGCCCATTCCTTCATTGCGTGAGCAACTACGTTGGCTACGTCGAGCGGAAGCGGAGCTCCGTCATCGAGAGTCTTCTTCAGAGCCTTGAATGTTTCCTTTGGCAGGCGGTCTTTCATCGTTTTCTGATTAAAAACCAGGCTGCCAAAAATCTCAGGTACATTTGCCGTCATATTTTCCTCCAGTAAAATAAATAAAAAAAAGACGCCGCTGCTCAAAATGCCACGGAAAGGAGATTCCCGTAAAAAACAGCGACGTCTTTGTCTTAAAAATAAAAAAGCCACAGAAATTTAGGTTGATTTCTGTGGCTTCATTGCCTTGATGTTTTGAGTTATACAACTCTGAAAAAAAACTGTCAATCATTTACACAAAAAAAATTATTTTTTCAGCATATTTGACAGTCTAAAAAAAATATCAAGTAGCCTTTCGCCAGGAACCTGCCACGAGCCGCGTGGTTGAGCAAGCTCAAGACGCGTTCGTGGACAGA
>CAVJKK010000061.1:0-7273 GCA_963649855.1 Anaerovoracaceae bacterium | reverse complement strand
GCCGCCGGTAACTTCTGCACGCGCCAGCACGCCACCGCACTTGTTGAGCATGTCAGCGATTGCCTTTTTCAACTCGTTTGAATCAGGGTCGGGATAAAGTGCCATTTTCTGTGCATATTTTTTTGCAGCCTTTTCCACCGCCTTTGCGACAAGCGGACTCGGCGGATAAGGGTTTTCGTTTGCGTTGAGTTTTATGTAAGGGCGATCCTTAGGCTGTTCCCCGGGAACATAAGGATGTAAATTCTGCATGCGTTTTGAAATCATTTTTTTCCTCGCAGGGATATTTTATTGACTATAAAAGTTTGTTTCAACGAGAAAAGCTGAAGGGAGACAGACGATTTTCCCCCCGCTAATCATTGTGAATTCTGAGTGTTGCTGTTAAAATAGGGCTATGGCTACTACAACTTCAATCATTGTCCTGCTTAAATTTTTTGCGGGAAGACAAAACAGCGCAGCTATAGACTTCGGGGAGTTTACAGAATATTTAAAGCGCTACTCTGAGCATCATCTTGAAGAGCAGCCTTCCCTCGTAACATATCTTTCTGACACAGCAGGTGCACTCCAGAAAGAACTCGACAAACTTGTGGAATCGCGTCAGGTTGTGATTGTGCCGCAGGGTGCAGACAAAAAAATCATCGTCGTCGTGCCTTTCTTTGTTGAAAAATTCGCTTCACGTTACAAGGATATTTTAGTTCATCCGCAGACGCCGTTTCCGCTCGAAGGTGACATCCCAAAAAAGATTCCGAACGAAGTGGTTACGCGTTCTTCACTTGCTGAACTTTTAAACCAGCTTTTAAAAAAAGAAACTCTGAACGACAAGACTCTTTACGGGCTTGTCATGCCGCACGACATGCCGGTCATTCTTCTGCCGTCGCTTGTTTCCGTGCAGGTTCTCACTGACTGCGCCGTAAATAAAATCCGCGCAATGCTGGCAAAAGACGAACACCACGACTATTTTATAAAAAAACTGACCGTTTCAAATCCCGGAAAGGAAATGACCGCAAAGAACATCTTTAACCGCTTTGTCCAGAACTCGGATTCTGCAAAAATGTTCAAGGAGCCGGAAGATTCTTTCTATTTCTTGACCCAGCTTCTCTTCTTTATCCGTCAGGACTACGAAAAAGTAAAGGATTACACCGCAGAAGACATCTCTGTCCTGCAGTCGGTTTACATTCTCGAAGTGATTGCAAACTATTACAAGACGCGCGCTCAGGAAACGAACAAAAAAGCCGCCGCCTTCAAAAACCTTGAACAGCAGCTTGAAAAACCGCCCTACTATTTTACCTATTCAACAATCGCAAAATTTACGAGCACGAGCGGAGTTCCGCTTTTATGTCAGTACACGGAAGAAGAATTAAAAAACTTCCTGCACGAAAAAACTCACGAAAGCGCTGCAAATGAACTTCCGCAGATGCTTGTCTTCAAGACGGAAAACGACACCCAGCCGTATTTCATCTACAAGACAAAAGTCATGCCGCTCATCATGCGCCTTTGTTCCGACGCAAGGACTACAATCCGCGAATCAATCAAAAAACACTGGTTCACGACGCTGCGCAATTCTGACGACCTGCCGGAAATGAAAGACCAGAAACTGTTTGAAAAACGTCTTGAAAAGGAAGTGCAGGTTCAGTCGCCGGTTTTGTATGCCCTTCTGAACGCTTCTTTCCTTGCGCTCATAAACTATGAATTGAACGAACAGCCTGACGATTCTGGATTGAGCGGTGGACGCATTTCACTTTTTGAAAACGGTCACCTCATAAATTATTCTGAGATTCTGCTCATCAACCGCCAGGAACTCTATTCTGATTCAAAAATTCTTCTGCCGTTCTGGTATGCAATTCCCGTAATTTCGTGGATTATGAAGATGATTCTCCGTCCGCCGAAAAGCAAGGTCAAGAAGACGCAGAAAACGGATGCCCAGATTTATCACGAAAAGGAAGCCGAAAACAGCCGCACGGATTCTCAGGAAGCCGCGATTGCGCAGAATCCTGCAGTTTCTAAAAAAGTTGCGCTGCGCGAAGCAGCCAGGGCTCTGGAAGCCGACCTTGTGCCGGAATCTTCAACGCTGGACAGGGAACTTCATTCCTACGAACGCGTGTGGAACAAGCTGATTGGAAAAGTTACGCACAACAATCTGACGGAAGACGTAAACTCTCTGATCCGCGATTATCTGCGCAAAGTTCTGAGAAATCTGAAGTCCGACGGATTTACGAAAGAAAGAATTGAAAATCTCGCAGACACGCTCGTAAAGACCCCGGCGCTGCAGAAAGTAGGCGAAAGCGAAGCGATGTACATGTACATCCAGCTCTACATGATAAAACTCGTAAAAAACATCCCGATGTAACTTTCTCAAACTGCACACGCATAGTTCAAACAACGAAAAAAAAGGCGAAATGTGTTAAGAAAAATATTAAATAGCCGTAGCCAGGGTTCTGTCCACGAACGCGTCTTGAGCTTGCTCAACTACGCGGCTCGTGGCAGGTTCCTGGCGAGAGGCTATTTGAAAATACTTTATAACGAAAGCCTTTTTTTGCATTATCAGCAATTAGCGGGCGACAGTTTACAGAACGAGTACGCGAAACCCGGATTTTTCTTGCTCTGATACATGGCATAGTCTGCCTGCTGGTAGAGCATATCAAAAGATGGGTTCGCGCTGTCGCAGTTTTTCTTACCTCTGAAGAACGTTGCTCCAAGGCTCACGGAAAACTGTTTCTCCCCCATTTCTTCAATTTTTATTTGCGACATTTCCGTAAACAGTTTATGGATTTTCGCTTCGGCTTCTTTTTTAGTTTCAAGTTTCTGATAGAACACGGCAAACTCATCACCGCCGAGACGCATCACCACGTCATCAGAGCGGCTGTTGTTGCGGAGGACTGTAGAAATGGCAACCAGCACTTTGTCGCCGACAAGATGCCCGTAAGTGTCGTTTATCGCCTTAAAGCGGTCGCAGTCTAAAAGACAGAAAAGCCCGTGACAGTTCCGCGCAATCAGTTCAGAAACGCACTTCTCCCCGCTTCCGCGGTTGTGAATGTTGAGCATTGAATCCGTCTGCGAAAGGTGCCTCAGATAATTTTCACGCCTTTTTTCTTCATCAATCTGTTCAACTACGAGAATCACGTGCCGCAAAGAACCGTCCTGATCATAGTCCGCAGGAATGAGATGCATTCTGCAGTAACCGTACGTTTTTCCAAGAAATTCGTGTTCAATCGCCTTCTTGCCTTTAAGGCGTTCTGCCATGGTCTTCCGGTCGCAGAATTCGAGCAGTTCTTTTAAATCGCTTTTTTCACATTCTTTTTTAAGAACCGGTTTAATCTGCCTTGAATAAAGCATTTTTTCGTTCCAGTCTTTGGCAGCTTCTATGTCCGGATTCGTCTTTATAGTCCCGAAAGTGTCGTCCTTTATGTTGATGAAATGCATCGAAAGATAGATTTCAGAAAGCACTGTAAGGCTTCTGAGCATCGTACTTCCGATTGCAAGTTCGTAAGTTTCGCGCAGTTTTAAAAGCGCATGCAGAAAAGGAGAAACGACGCTCAGAAAATACGTGATTTCTTCAATTTCGTCCTCTGCCGGATTATCCACGCCGAAAAATCCGCTGAGCACGCCCTTTTTTATGACTGGAAAAACTATCAGGCTGTGAATGTCTTTAGAACTCAAAAACTTAAACACCTGCGGAAAAACACTTTTTATCGAATCAATTTTCTCAAAAACAAGCGGTTTGCCCGTCGTCAGATGCTCTTTCCACGGCTGCAAAATTGACGTTTTGATTATCTGCCGTTTTTTAGTAACCGGTTCACCCCCGGAAGGAATCCACTCGTAGGACTTAAAAACAATTTCATTCTGCGGGTCTTCTTCGTAAACGTAAATTCCGCCGCAATGAATGTGCCCGCCGAGGACACTCAGAAAATAACTGATTCCCGTTGCCGGCGTGTCGTAATAGAGTGCCGATCTCATTGCTTCACTCAAAATCGAATCATAATGCCCGCGAAGCCCGTCTGTCCTTTCGTCCTTAAAACCTGCCATCGTCCCTCCGTTAAGCTGTCAAATATTTTACCATGTTTTTTTCTATAGAAAGGGGGGGGATATATTTTTTTGTTATTTGGGCGCATGGGCACGAGTGCCCACCGGGCTTTGCGTGGCTACGGCGTCTTACGCGCCTCCGGTGCTGCGCACCGCGCTATGCGCGCCACTCCAATCCCTTGCGCATCTAAAAAAAATTAATTTTTTTTGTAAAAAAATGTGTAAAAATGCAAAATCAGCGCCATTTATATAGTGTACGGAAAGTACAGAGGCTGGCCAGCCAAAAAGTTTGAGGGAATAAAAATCTGCGTTGCAGCCTCTCTCACAAACTTGCTCTTACTGGAGATTTTATTATGAATGCAATCAATCAGATTATCATTGAAGGCAATGTCGTACGTCCGCCCGTTTTAAAGGAAACTCCGAACGGGAAAAAGGTCTGCACAGTGCCGCTTGCGGTTAACCACTACTACAAAGACAATTCCGGAAAATACGTTGACGAAGTCGGCTATTTTGACATCGAAACCTGGGGCGATAAACTTGCCCCGAGCATCGAAAAAAACGCCCTGCAAGGGCGCGGAATAAGGGTTATCGGACGGCTCAAGCAGGACCGCTGGAAAGACAGCGACGGCAAAAGCTGTTCTAAAATCAAAATCGTGGCAGAACACATCGACTTTAAGCCTTTCAAAAAAGGCGAAACAAAAGAGGAAGATCTGGACTCTGCCCGCAGGGACTTAGAAACCGCCGCTGCAGGCGTTGTTCAGGAAACCATAGCAGAAGAAACGGTGTTCTAGCGTTTGCCGCCGCGGCGGTTAAAACCACCGCGTGCACTGCCGGTGCGGGAATTTCCGCCACGGGTGTTGAATCCGCCGTGCGGTTTTCCCGTGCGGCCACGCGGTGCGCCCTTGCCTCTGCCGAACCGGGCTTCTTCAGCCTTCTGTTCAGCCTGTCTTTCTGCCGCGGCTTTGTAGGCTTCCATTTTGTCAGGATTGTAAAAACCGTCTTTCCAGTTAAAGCGGCTTGTTTCAGGAATCATCTGAGATTTTGCCATGCTTGAAAGCACGAGTTTACATTCCTGGCGCGTAACTTTCGTACGGCTGAAGTCAACGAGGATACGGCGGATTCCGTCTTTCTGCAGCTGGGCTGCCTTGTCCGTAATGCTGAACGGATTTTCCGGCATTACTACAGTTCCGTCCTTGTTGGAAAGCACTTTGAACGGCATTTCTTTTTTGTCCCAGAAGTACATAAAGTCGTAGCTTTCAGGAAGTTTAAAGCGCATTCTGAACAGTGCAGGATATGCATAAACCGTAACCATAAGGCGGTCGCGGACATTGCGGTCAAAAGTGTTGAGTACGTTTTCGCGGTTATTTTCAACCGGAGTGATGAACGCTCCGATATTCTGATTTTCAAGCCAGCTTACAGCCCAGCGGTTAAACGTGTACAGGTAAGGACCTGCAACCATGTTTACGCCTTTGTCCTTAAGCATCTGAACTTCCGCAAGATTGTTTACGATAAATGTCTTGAATCCGTCCTGAACGAGAAAATCCAGCGTCTGAGAAAGATGTTCAGCGGAAGACTCTGCCACATACGGATTTAGGGAAATCAGCACCTGTTTTTTTGAAAACGGCAGAACCGTCTTGTGATTGAGTAAATCTTCTTCCGTTTCAAAATTGAGTTCAAGCACAACGCGCACGGGATTCATGCTCTGAATCTGGAACATATCTGCAATCGTACTCACCTGAACATACATTCCTTCCGGGAAGTAAGAAAGTTCATTTTTTGCAATCGGCGTGAGGTCAAGTACGGGAAGAATTTCATCTCCCGGCTGAGAACGGAACTTACCGATGTCTGAAGGCAGAACCCGCGCATATCTTTTCGACATTGATTTTGTCTGCAGAAGATAAACTTCGTCGTCGTGGCTGAAACCGCGTGGAATATCAATCCAGCGTGAACCGTCTTCTTCGTCAACCTCTACAGTGCGCACTTTGTGGCTTACCCGCCCTGAATCGTCTTTTTTGTGCAGGCGGATTGAATCTCCAGGGTCAGGGTCGTAACTTCCGCCCGAAAGCTGTGCCATTAAAATCTGATAGTCTTCTGGCAGAGCATCAGGACCTGCGGCAAGGCGCGCCTTTTCTTTTGCTTCGTCACTTGCCCCGCGGATTCTTGCAATTCTTCCGAGGTAAATGCCCGTTCCACCCGCCTGATTCGGATTCAAGATTGCGCTTCCGGCATTCTGTACGCCTTCTTCGTTTGTCTTAAAATTGTACCAGTAGGTAGTTTTTGAGCGCGCAAAGTCTGTGCTGAGCATTCTTTTAGCCGCTGCAACAGAACCTTTGCGATCTTCTTTGTAGTGGTCCATCAGGTAGCGGTAGGCGGCAGTTACGGCACCAACGTATTCGGCACTTTTCATGCGGCCCTCAATCTTGAATGACTCTACACCTATATCCATCAGATCCGGGATTTTTTCGATTAGCTGCAGGTCGCTTGGAGAAAAATAATATCCCTGCTTCTGCCCTGAAGCCGTCTCTGCAGTGTAAAAACGACGGCATGCCTGGGTGCACATTCCGCGGTTTGCAGATTTTCCGCCTAAATAACTTGAAAAAAGACACAGCCCGCTTTCGCTTACGCACAGCGCACCGTGAACAAACATTTCAATTTCGCAGTCCGTGTTCTGCTTAATCTGACGGATTTCTTCAAGACCGAGTTCGCGAGCAACGACAACGCGCGAAAGCCCTGCTTTCTGCAGAAGTTTTACGCCGGCAGCACTCTCTACGTTAATCTGGGTTGAACCGTGCAGTTCAAGATTCGGGAAGAATTCCTGACACATCCTCAAAACGCCGTAATCCTGAACGATGAGACCGTCTGGTCCGATTTTATTAAGATAACTCAGAAAACGGTAGAGCCGTTCAGTTTCTTCTTCCTGACTTACAGTGTTTACGGTTACATAGATTTTTTTACCGAGACGATGAAGCGAACTTACAGCGGCTTCAAACTGATTCCACGCAAAATTCGAAGACCGGAGCCTTGCATTAAAACTTTTAAGACCAAGATAAACAGCATCAGCCCCTTCGCCGATAGCGGCATCAAGGGCTTCAATATTTCCAGCTGGAGCTAATAATTCTGACATAGCGCCATACTAGCATAATTCGGAGGTTGTGTCAGTTAATTTGACGAAACCACTTCAATACAGTTTTCCGCACCGGGAGTTCCCTTTTTAACCACTGCCCAGTCGCTTTTTCCGGCTTTTATTACCGTAGCG
>CAVJKK010000060.1:0-7278 GCA_963649855.1 Anaerovoracaceae bacterium | reverse complement strand
AAAAAATTACAGCGATGCATTTCAGTATGCAAATCAGGCACTTTCGTGCCGCAGGGAAGAAGCAAAAATTGAATACGACGTGCTTGATAAAGGAATTTCTCCGGCGCAGGTCAGAAGAGCGGGCAAAGAGTTTTCGTCTGTGCTTCAGGTTTTAAAAGAACGGGAGCAGAAAGAAGCGGTTTCCCTGATTGAAAAATATTTAAAACTGTACGGTGAAACTTTTTTCAGTGATGATGTTCACAATATGCTCGAATGGCTCAAAAACAGGGGCGTTTACCCGGAAGCCGATTATCTGATTGGAAAAATCTATCAGCTTGAAGGTGAATATTCTGTGGCGCGGACTTATTTTGAAAGGGCGTATTCAGAAAAAAAATATCTCGATATTGCTGACACTCAGTATGAAATCCTTTATTCGATGGCGTTTCTTGCAAAGAATTACGAAAATGACGACAATCTCGAAAAAATCCTTCTTTTGATTCTCGACAGCGATGAAATCTTCAAGAATGACCTGCTGAAAAAATCTGTCCTCCGCACTATAAAAGTAAACAAAACGGAGACGGTAGACAGGCTTTTTTCACTTTACAGGGGCGATTCAAAATATTCGCTGAACGCACTTGCAGAACTTGCTGACCTATACGAAAACCAGGAAAACAATGAGCAGTCTGCAGGGGTTTCTGCAATTGCTGCAATAGAGGCATTTACCCACATTCACGATGCACTGTGCGAAAGAAACTCTCAGTTTAAGTATACGACGCTGAAAAACTTTTTTGCAGAATGTTCAGACTACGACGAAATTCTTGAGTGGGCTGGAGAACACAACATCTGGAATCTGTTTTACAAACTTGCGGAGCGGACTGAAAAACTCGGACTGACGGAATTTGCTTCTTCCCTTTATTCTGCCGTTACGGCAGTTCCTGATGAATATTACAGGACTCTCGCCGGGAAGAAACTCAACGATTAGTAATGTAAGCCGATTCCGATTGAAAGTTCAAATGCAGAAACCTGCTTGCGCCAGTCATCATCAATCAGTTTTGAAATGACTTTCTTTACGACTTTTCTGCCGACATCTACGCCGGCACTTGCCCTTACGACAAGGCTTCGCCATTTTGCAGGGAATACAAGGACTTCAAGTCCAGCCGCATACCAGCCGTCTTTTATTGCAAATGTTTTCTCAGTAACGAGATTGTTTGCAAAGGCAATGTCCACAAACGGAGACATCTGAAGTTCAAAATCGAAGTAGCGCATCCAGTTCAGGTGGTTTGTAAGCCATGAATCTTCACCAAAACAGAATCTGTTGAATGCCAGCCAGTCTGTGGTTATGATTCTGAACGGCATGTCAAAGTTCATTACGATTGCTGCACTCGTGTTCAGCGCTTTTGCCGGTTCGCCCGAGAGTCCCGCTTCTGTCCACGCATCGCTCTGATAACGCTGATCATCACGAATACCGCGCAGATATGAGCCGATCGAAGTGTTCTGATTATAGTTGTAGAATCCGTAGAATCTTGAATAGATGCCGAAACGGTTAAAAAAAGACTTGTAAAGTTCCATCGTCCCGGAAACGCTGGCAATGTATTCGCGTTTCTGGTAGTTGTAGCCGATGTACTGATCCATTGAAAGGTCTACGCCGTCGCGGAAATTATCTGTCCAGTTTACGCGTCCCGTAGAAACAGAATGTCCGACTTTCAGCGTCGGGCTTGTCAAATCTTCGTTTGTTTCGCTGATTCCGTCATCGTCCCAGTACCAGCTGTAGGCAATGTAAGGTCCCCAGGTTACGTCATCGAAATTGTCGATCGTTGCAACTTTGTACGGCAAAGAAAGTTTTGCGCTTTCCGTCATAAAAAGTTCATCGCCGTATTCTGTGTAGTCAAAATTGCGTTCAATTCCCTGCGTCAGGTCGAGCGTAATTTTTAAGCGGTCAAGCGGAAGTTCAAAGACAAATCCCGTCTCGTAAGAAAATTCAGGTTTTTCTTTGCCAATCGTGTAGTCAAGACTGAAACTGTTCTCCCATTTTGAATCCAGCTTCCAGAGCTTAAAAGGGTAGTCGTAGGAAAGGTTGATTCCGAAGATCGTGTCGTAGTCGGAAGAATCGCTGTCCGTGTCCTGCGGTTCGTATGAAAAGTTAAAGTCTAAATCCAGCGTTTCAAGCGTGCCGAGAAAATTCGTGTCCTTTGCCTTGAGTTTTACGACAAGTCCGTCGTTTGAATTGTACTTCGGATAAGGAACGACGAGAAAATGCTTTGAATCCTGCGTGGAAATATTCAGGGTAACATTGATGATTTCTTCCTTGTTCAGTTCGGAGTCGTATTTTGCGTAGATTACGGAAGATTCCAGATTGCGTTCATTCTTAAAAAGCTGCCTCAAGTTGTCGAGGTAAGCATTAAAATCTTCAAAAGTTTCAAAAATGCGGTCTTTGTCTATTTCAATATTTCTTTCGAGGGCGTACTGTCTGGTCATTCCGACAATATCGTAATTTACCTGACTGATTTTATATTTTTCAGAAAAAACTGCTGCTGTTAAAAAAATTGAAGTAAGAAGAAAAGCAATTGTCCGTTTCATTTTAATAAGCACCCTTACCTTTGATGACGATATAAACAGTCTTGATGATGATCCAGAGGTCAAGCCACACCGACCAGTTTTGAATGTAGTATGAATCAAGCGTGATTCTTTCTTCATAGCCGGTATCTGAACGCCCGGAAATCTGCCACATTCCGCTTAATCCCGGCTGAACGCTTAAAATCAGTTTTGATTTTTCGCCGTATTTTGCCAGTTCAGATTCTGTAACGGGGCGCGGACCTATGAAACTCATTTCACCGGTCAGAACGTTAAAGAACTGCGGAAATTCGTCCAGACTTGTCTTGCGGAGAATTTTTCCGATTTTTGTAACGCGCGGATCATTCGTAAATTTTCTGTCTTTTTCCCATTCCGCTGCCATCACGGGATCTTTTAAAAGTTCTTCCAGTTTTTTGTCTGCATCAACGACCATTGAACGGAATTTCCAGCATTTGAATTCCTTTCCGTTTTTGCCGACGCGCCTGTGTCCGTAGAAAACAGGTCCCGGACTTGTGATTTTTACGCAGATTGCCGTAATCAGGACAATCGGAATGATGAGCGGGCTTGCGATAAGCAATAGAAACAGGTCAACACAGCGCTTCAGGCAGATGCTCATTTTCTTTGTTAAGTTGTGGGTTGAAGAAAATCCTAGAATTCCGCCGAAATCGCGGACGTTTGTCGAAAGCGTGTTTAAATTCTGTGCGTGCGGAATCGTGATTGTATAGCGGAAGTAAGAATTGATGAGGTCAAAGTTCAAATCCCAGTCAACGATTACCGCAACCTTGATTCCCGTCTGCCTGATTACTTCTTCAAGTTTTTGTGAAGGCTTGTAGACAGGAACGTCTTTGTACATCGTGTTTTCCGTTGCACTGTTGTCTATGATTAAAGCCGGTTTATAGCCTAAATCCTTGCGGTTTAAAAGACGGTCAACCATGAAATAATTTTTTCTGCTGTTTACAAGGATTACCGCCGGAACGCCGAACCATTTCGTGTTTTTCAAGATGTGGCGTGCAAGTTCGCGCCCGCTCGGGAGAAAAATGAGTGCAAAGGGAGTTGCAAGAATCAGCGCCGCAATGATCGGCCATTTGTCGTCAACTTCTTCAACCGTGATTGAAAGTGCGATTCCTGCAAAAACAAAAAATGAACAGATTCCGAATTTTTTAACTTCATCTGCAGGGGGAAGGGAGATTCCCGGATAAAGCCCTGCCGCATAAAAAACTGCAATCATCGGTGGAAGATAAACCCAGTAAGTTACAAAAGAGCGGAAGTTAATCCACGAATGATTTATCAGATTGATGATGAAAAATGACGCTCCGATCGAAAGCATGACCATAAGACAGTCAACAACTGCAAGGGCAAATCCTGAGGTAAAAGAGCTGGTTTTCCAGTATTTCAGGTTAAAAAACTTGAGGTAATCTTCTTCAGTCATAGGAATTGAAATTATATTATAAAAATGTTTTATCGTCTATTATTTGCCGCAAAGGCGGGACAGCGTTTCTTCAATCAGGGCGGCAGATTTTCTGTAGGAATACCTTTCGCGCAGTTCTCCCAGTTCTATTTTTTGGGGTGATTTTTCTGCTTCCAGAAGTCTGCTGCATAAATCATCGCTGTCTGCGGTCTTAAAAAAGGTAACCGGAAAATCCTGATAGATTTCCTTAAAAACCGGAATGTCAGACACAATCGCCGGCGTTCCCATTGCCATTGCTTCAAGCGGTGGAATTCCGAAACCTTCGTATAATGACGGCTGAACTAAAACGAGGGAAGAAGCGTAGAGTTCCTTCAGTTTTTCGTTTGAAATCCTGCCCGTAAATTCAATTTTTCCTTCGCTGAAGTTCTTTAAGCGTTCAACGGTTTCTTCATCTCCCGTGCGGAAGTTGTCCTTGTTGCCGACAATCAGGAGTTTTGACTTCAATCCCTGGTTCATGGCTTTTTCAAAGGCGTCGAGAAGTGTCTTCAAGCCCTTGTGTTTCTTGATGTTTCCGACAAAGAGAATTGAATCAGTTTTCTGCGGCGGAACAGCATTTTCATCGTTTTCTGCAAGATAAGACGGAAATGAATTGTAGACGACGTTAACCGGCTTTTTGCAGTGCAGTTTTTCAAGAATCCTTGATTTTGAAAATTCAGAAACCGTAAAAACCGACTTTGAAAGGTTTACGGCGCGCTGGTAGAAATATTTTCTGGCAAGAGTTCCGGCAAAGCCCGCAAGTCCCTTTACGTCAAGAAAAACTATGTCGTGGATTGTCGAAAAAACAGGAATCCTGATTCCGCCCGGAATGTTGCAGTACGGCGTAAAATAGCAGTCGTATTTGTGGATTGCGTTTAAGACGTCCTGCGGAAAAGAAAACATTTCCCTGAACGAGAACGGCTTTACGTCGCAGTAACAGAATTCAACGTTCTGCATGCGGAGAAAATCCATGCACTGTTCGTGCGTTCCGATTAAAAGACATTCGTTGTTTTCAAGGAAATATGGAATGAGTTCACTTATAAAAGTTCCGATTCCGCCTGAACCAATCATGCGGCAGTCAATTGCGATGCGTAACATTATCTGTAAAATCCTTTGAGCGTAGAATCAATTTTTTCTTTTATCTGGGCGCAGAATCTTTCCGTAGAAAAAGTTTTTGCGTGTTCTGCGATTGCCTTTGAATCAAAAACATTTTTGTCGTTCAAAGTTTCAAAATTTCTGATGGCTTCCACTACGGAAGATGTTTCCTGTTCGCTGAAAAATACGCCGGTTTTGCCATCGATGACGGTTTCGAGTGCGCCGCCTTTTGCAAATGCGATTACAGGGCGGCCGCACGCCTGCGCTTCTACCGGAATGATTCCAAAATCTTCTTCCGCGCTGAAAATCATTGCCTTGCAGCGCTGTAAGTAATTTTTTACTTCTTCGTCGCTTATTCTGCCAGTAAAAGTGATTTCTGCGTCACTGTATTTTGAGGCGAGCTGCTTCAATTCTTTTTCCTGTGAACCGCCACCGATCACAACGAGGTTCTTTTTTAATTCTCCGCAGGCTTTGATTGCAAGGTCAATCCTCTTGTACGGAACGAAGCGGCTGAAAACTACGTAAAAATCTTCCGGAGGCTGGTTATTCGGCTCAAGGCGGGAAGTGTCAACCGGCGGATAAATTACGGAAGAATCCAGATTCCAGTATTTTTTGATTCTCCTCTGAATGTATTTTGAATTTGCAATCAGACAGTCGATTCTCTGGGAAGAAACAAAATCCCACAGACGGATTGACGGCATGAATTTGTTCATAAAGTGGGCAACGATTTTTTTTGAACGCTTCTGATATTCAAAATACTGATCCCACGCGTAGCGCATCGGACTGTGAATGTAGGCGATGTGCGGAACTGAAGGCTTTGTGATTACGCCTTTTGCGCAGCTTGAAGATGAACACAAGACAAGGTCGTAGGAAGAAAAATCAAAACTTTCAAAGGCTTTCGGCATCAAAGGTAGCATTTTCGTATAGAGTTTTGTCGCCATCGGGATTTTCTGCAGAAATGACGTGTGGACTTTCTCCGGCGGAAAGATTTTTCCCATTTTAGACTCATCGTAAACAAGCGTAAAAATATCTGCATCAGGATAGATTGAAAGGAACGCTTCTACAACCCTTTCAGCTCCACCGTAATTTACAAGCCAGTCATGAACAATAGCAACGCGCATTTTTTAACCTCGCGGACTATCTTAATGAAAAGTAAATAAAAAATGAATATAATCGGGTGATGATTCAGCTTTCTGACTTTTACAAAACGATTTTCGGCTCAAAAGTTTACAAAATTGCCCTGAACGCAGGCTGTACGTGCCCGAACCGCGACGGAACAAAGGGAAAAGGCGGATGTATTTTCTGCAGCGGAAACGGAAGCGGGGATTTTATAGAAGACGCAGTCAGCATACGGACTCAGTTTGAAGAAGGCGTAAAACTCGTAGAAAAAAAGGCGAGGGGAAGAAGCGGACAGAACAAAGTGCTTTACCTTCCGTATTTTCAGTCGTTTACTTCAACTTATGGAAATTTTAAAGTTTTGAAGAAAAAATATCTTGAATCCCTTGAAAATGAAAACGTGTGCGGGCTTGCTGTTGCAACGAGACCCGACTGTCTGAGTGAGGATTTTATCGAACTGTTCAGGTCGCTGTCAGAAAAATATTTCATTCAGCTTGAACTGGGGCTGCAGACCTATAACGAAAAGACCGGAAAACTGATTAACCGCTGCTATACGAACGAAGACTACAAAAATGCAGTCCGTCTCATCCAAAAAGAGATTCCCCGGGCGCACGTCGTAACTCACGTAATTTTCGGGCTTCCCGGAGAAACTGAACGGGACATGCTGAATACGGTTGATTTTGTGGTTGAAAATTTTGAAGCGAATCTGCAGGCTGACGGCAGAAAATCTTATTTTGGAATAAAAATCACGAATCTGTACGTGGTGAAAAATACGGTTTTAGAAAAAATGTACGCGGACGGAAAATTTCGCTGTCTTTCAAAGGACGAATATTTTGAATTGCTTGAAAAAGCGCTGAAAAAACTTCCGGAAAATGCAGTCATTCACAGAATAACGGGAGACCCGCCGAAGAAAATTGCCGTTGCGCCAGAATGGGCACTGAATAAGCGCGCTGTCTTTAATGAAGCGAAAATGCGGTTTAATTTGAAATAAAGTAAAGTCGGAAATATCCAAAACTCTTGTTGTTTAAAATCCTTTATGTGTTGTTATAATTCTAAAATACTAAAAATTATGA
>CAVJKK010000059.1:0-7348 GCA_963649855.1 Anaerovoracaceae bacterium | reverse complement strand
CCCCTGATTGTCACGCAAAACCATATCAGTATTAAGATTATTTAAGGCGATTCGCATTCTATCTGCTGCATCTTCTGTAGGACAAAATACAATTGTTTTGGACATACGGTCTGTTTCTTTAAGATATTTTGTGATTTCGTATGCAACTTCGTCTATTCTGTCCTGAATAATGATGTTGTAATCATAATCTATAAGGTTATATTCGCGGTCTTCAATTTCGTTTCCGTAAATATCTTTCTGTCCTTTTTTAGGTCTCCAGCCATCATCAATATTTGTGTGAACATTGATTACTTTAAAAGGTGCTAAAAATCCGTCTTCAATTCCCTGCTTTAAGCTGTACTGATAAACCGACTCTCCAAAATAATCTATATTTGAAACATATTTTGTTTCTTTTGGGGTAGCCGTCATACCAATTTGAGTAGCCCCACTAAAATAATCAAGGATTTTTCTCCATCTTGAATCCGCTTTGGCAGAACCGCGATGACATTCATCTACAATAATCAAATCAAAAAAGTCAGGATTAAAATATTCTTTGTATTTTGCAATCTCTGCTTCAATTTCTTCTTCTGTTTCTTCAACTTCTTCGCCCTTGTGCTTAGAAGAATCCAGCTGCTGATAAAGGGCAAAATAAACCTGCCAGGCACTGATTTTAGACTTGTCTTCTTTTTGAAAGTTGATTTTATGAATTACTTTTTCTAAAGGTTTAAAATCCTGCTGTATGGACTGGTCTACAAGGTTGTTTCTGTCTGCAAGATAGAGGACTTTTTTCTTTGTTCCACTTTCAATTAAACGCCAGACCAGCTGAAAAGCCGTGTACGTTTTTCCTGTTCCGGTTGCCATTGCAATAAGAATTCTTGTCCGTCCCTTTGCAATTGCTTCAAGAGTCCTGTTTACTGCATTACGCTGATAATAGCGGGGCGGGTAACAGTCTGCTCCGGAATAAAATGGCGTGTTCATAAGTTTTTCGTCGTAACACAGAGGAACATCATAAATCTTTGTATTTCCGTCGACCGCATACTGCATTTTATTTTCGACTTCCAGGATTTTCTGGGCATCTACATTTTTCCATCTGGCATAAAGTTCTTCGGAAGTCGGAAAATCTGTAAGGGGAAATTCTTTTTCAAGTCCGGTTGTAAAATCATGTTCAAAAAAACTAGTGCCGTTTGATGTGTAGACAAATGGAACATTCATCATCATTCCATAAGCTATTGCCTGCTGCATTCCAAACGAAGATGAATGATTATGATCTTTTGCTTCAACGATTGCCAGAGGAGTTCCTCTGTTATACCAGAGAACGTAATCGCACCTTTTGCCTTTATCTCGGCTTGGAATGTTTCCTTTGATGTGAACTTTACCGTCTGTAAACTTATTGAGTGGCGAAGTTTCCATAGTGATTTTTTTGATGTCCCATTTTGATGTCAAGGCAGGAGTAATGTACTGTAGTTTAATGTCTTCTTCTGTCATTTCGTCTATATCAAAAATATCACTCATAAAATTCCTGCGTTTTAACCTGAGACTCCGAACTGAATTCGGGGTGACAGTATGTAACTTGATTATATCATAATAACATAGAATTTTCGCAGGGAGGGAGTAATCTGTTCATTATTCAGAAAACACAAGTGAAGCGCAGTAACCACCAGTTTAGTTTATGCTTGATTTCGACAGGCTCAATCAGCGCAAATACAAGACTGCGCCACGGACGTCGCACACGCGCATCGTTATCATATTAAGCGCGCAGGTGGTTATAGTGCTCTAGCGCGGGGTGTTATAGCTCCACGTTGCAGAGTGTAGAAGTTCCGTAAGACAGTCTGTCTCATTTCCGTTCTGCATGGTGTACCCTTTCCGCGTTACAGTGTGCTGATTAGTTAATCAGTGGGGTGCTGATTAAGTTAATCAGTGGGGTGCTGATTAGGTTAATCAGCGGTCTGCTGATAAGGTTAATCAGCGGGGTACTGATTAGTTAATCAGCGGTCTGCTGACTAGTTAATCAATGGTATGCTGATTAGTTAATCAGCGGGCTGCTGATAACGGTAAGTTTTACGAGAAGAATGTTTTCCCCGCACGGGGATTTAGATTTTTAAAACAGCTCTGTTTTCTTGTTTGACTTTTTGTATGCGCTTGCGCCGTTTCTTGAGGTTGAGGTGTGGACTCTTGTTCTTCCGTGTTCGTTTTTAAAGCCACTGCCTTCTGTGCGGCGGCTCTTTCCGTTTTCACGTCTTGCGCCCTCGCCTCTTGCAACGTCATAGCGGTTTGTGCCGCCAAAACTGCGGTGAGCGCGGTCGTTTGAGTGGTCGGCATTGTCTTTTCCGCGACGGTTTCTTCCGCCACGGCGGCCTGTAAAGTTGTCTTCTTCCTTTGAATCAAGGTGCATGTGCGGCAGGTTTGAACGGCTCTTTGAAAGTTCAAGGGCACGCAGCGCATTGCTTGAAGGCAGGCTTAAGAGAGAGAAATTTTGGCTTACGTCGATGCGGTCAACCATGCGTCCCGGAATGTTCAGGAGGTCGCTGAAGTATTCGGCGATTGAACGCGCGTTGTAACCGTCACGGCGTCCGAGCTGAACGTAAATGCGCTTCTGATTCGGGTTTGAAGAACTGCCACCCTTCTGGCTCTGTACTTTTCCGTAGTGGCGTTCGTTCAAAGATTCTCCGTAAGATTCCTGCAGGACTGCGGCAAGCACTGACTGTGCATCCTGTCCTTCACACAAATCCGCAGCCATCTTTACATAGAGTTCGTCTGCTTCCTTGAGTGACGGTACAAAAGCGTCTGTCTTTACGAGGGAAGAATCTTCGTCTGCACTGTCTGTCTGTGTCTGTCCTTCAGTTTCTGCTTCGACCGGCAGGGCTACGACTTCATCGTTTTCAAACTGTTTTTCCTGAGGAAGCTCAACCGTTTTATTTTCTTTTAAGCCGAGTTTGATTTTCAGTTCATCTAAGATGCGGCTTCTTTTTACTTCGAGGACTTTTTCTACGGAAGGAACCTGTTCTTCCTTCATTTCGCCTTTTGCTGCTGCACGGATTCTCTTTCTCAAGAACTCAAGCTTGCGTCTTTCTTCCGGGCGGACAAAGGTTACTGCAATTCCAGAAGTTCCTGCGCGTCCCGTTCTTCCGATTCTGTGAACGTAGGTTGCGGCGTCAAACGGGAGTGAATAGTTTACGACGTGGCTCAAGCCGGTAATGTCGATTCCGCGGGCTGCAACGTCGGTTGCAACGAGGATTCGCGTCTTCCGACTGCGGAAGCGTGCAAGGATTTTTTCGCGCTGTCCCTGAGGAACGTCTCCGTGCAGGGCTGCCGCTTCGTATCCGCGTTCGTCTAAGAGGCGGCTTACCATGTCGGCATCGTTTTTTGTCATCGTAAAGACGAGTCCGTAAAAGTCCGGGGAAATATCAATCAGGCGGACAAGGGCTTCTATCTTGTCGCGTTCGCTTACGACCCAGTATTTCTGGTCAATCAAAAGAGGTTCTTCTACAAAACCTTCTTCCTGAACAATGTCGTATTCTCCCATGAATTCTTCTGCAATCTGAAGGATTGGTTTCGGCATTGTTGCGCTGAACAGAAGGATGCGGCTGTCAGGGTTTGCCTGTGCAAAAATCGACTTGATGTCGTCAACAAAGCCCATGTCGAGCATTTCGTCGCCTTCATCAAGAATAAAGTAATCGATTTTATCGAGTTTTAATGTTCCGCGCTCAAGGTGATCTTTTATGCGTCCCGGAGTTCCGACTACGATTTCAGTTCCGCGTTTTAAATCCTTAATCTGTCCTGAATATGAAGCACCGCCGTACAGAACGGTAACGCGCGGATATTTTCCGGTCGTAAAAGACTGCATTTCAGTACAGGTCTGAATTGCAAGTTCGCGGGTAGGTTCAAGCACGAGAGCGCGCACGTGGTCGCTTTCTTCGTGAATATTCTGAACGATTGGCAGTCCGAACGCAGCCGTCTTGCCTGTTCCGGTTCGTGCTTTTGCGATGAGGTTTGTGTCGCCGTTTAAAAGGCGGGGAATTGCAAGTACCTGAATTGGAGAAGGAGTTTTAAAGCCTTTCTTTTCGATTGCGGCAAGGACAGTTTCGTCAAGTCCGAGGTCGGCAAAAGACATTTCAGCCGAATCATTTTCGTCCGCAGACAAAGTTACGTCGTTTGCAGTCTGTGAAACTGCATCAATTTTTGAGTCTTCCATTGTGTATCCCAAAGGCGCCAGAAGCCTTCAAAAAACACAAAAGGCCCGCGAGCGCAGATAAAATAACAGTGCCCTCTGCACCGTGAGCAGACAATATAAAAGAAAATCTTAGAAAATGCAAGAATACAGCGGAATATATTGCAAAGGGTAAAGCGGTAGGGATTGTAGTGGCGCGCGAAGCGCGTTGCGCAGCAATGGAGGCGCATGGACGCCGGAACCACGGAAAGCCCGACGGCACTTTGTGCCGGACCGCCCGGAAACATATAAATTGAATTTTCTGAAAATTTATGATATATTTTGTGTATATGAGTACAGAATTTTCGCTTAATGAAAAAGTAGTTTACCCTTCGCAGGGTGTTGGTGAAATCAGGGAAATTTTTGAAAGAAAAAATGGCGATACGACCGTTCAGTATTACAGAATTTATCTTGAAGTTTCGGACATGATTGTTATGGTTCCGGTTGCTAATGCAGAAAAGCTCGGAATCCGTAAGATTGTTTCTGCTGAAGATGCGCAGAAGTCGCTTGAACTTCTGGGACAGCCGGTTGAATCCGTAACTTCTGACTGGAAACAGCGCTATCAGGACAACCTGACTCTTCTTAAAAAGGGCAGCATTGAAGACATTACGAACATTGTCCGCACGCTCTACCACCGCTCAAAGGTAAAGGAACTGCCGATTCAGGAGCGTAAACTTTACGACACTGCACGCAAACTCCTCGCTGACGAAATTGCGATTGCACTCGGGATTCCTTCAAAAGAAGTTGAAGACATGCTTCACGCAAAACTCGAACCTCTCAACGCCATTCACGAAAAGAAAATCATTCAGCTTGATGACGATGATGATGACGATGAATTCGGCGACGATTTGAACGGTTCTTCTGATTCCGACAATGACGACGATGATTCAGATGACGCAGACGACTCTTCAGACGGCGCAGATTCTGACGATGAGGAAGATGAAGACGACGAATAGTCAGAAGGCGGAAGGACTGGCTCTCGTTATCGTGGCTGCCGGTTCTTCAAGCCGCATGGGTGGCATAAAAAAAGAATACCTTCCGCTGCAGGGCGGAACTGTTCTTTCGACTGCCACAAAAGCTTTTCTTAAGACGCTGCACTTTTCTGTTGTGGCGGTTACTTTTCCTAATAATGATGATAAGGCTCTTTTAGAGCAGGCTCGGCAAAAATCCGAGGACGCGCTGTTTGCCGACAGCGAGGTAAAGTCTTTTGCCGGCGAAACTCAGTTTATTTTCGTGCCGGGTGGTAAAAGCAGACAGTTGAGCGTTTACAACGCGCTCAAGGCTGTAAAACTTCAATTTAAAGGTTCAAATCCGCTTGTTTTCATTCACGATGGGGCGCGTCCGTTCGTTACCTCAGAGGTTATCAGTTGTGCCTGCGAAGCCGCACTTGAAAACGGGGCTGCCGCTCCGGGTCTCCAGCCGGTAGATACTCAGGACGAACTTGACGAAAACGGTTTCATAAAGCGACATCTTGTGCGCTCAGAACTGACTGCCGTGCAGACGCCGCAGGTTTTTATGCTGGACGAACTTTTACAGGCGCACGAAAAGGCAATTCTCTCCGGTCGTGAATACACCGATGACACTGAAATCTGGGATCTCTTTGTTCCGGGCGGAAAGGTCAAAATCGTTCAGGGCGACAGCAGAAATAAAAAAATTACTTACAGAGAAGATATTTTACCGGCACAGCAGGACTGCACAAAGGAAGAAAAAATGATCCGCACGGGACTTGGTTACGACAAACACGCTTTAATTTCAGGGCGTCCGCTCATGCTCGGCGGAATTAAAATTGAAAGCGACTTAGGTGAAGACGGTCACTCTGACGGAGACGTTCTTCTGCACGCAATCACGGATGCTCTCTTGGGAGCGTGTGGCATGGGAGACATTGGTTCATTCTTTCCGCCGGAAGAAGCAAAATGGAAGGACGCTGATTCAAAAGTTCTGCTGAAAACCGTGTGGGACAAGATTACGGCAGAAGGGTGGAAGCTTGAAAATCTGGACTGCGTTGTTGCGCTTGAAAAACCTAAGTTCTTACCGCACAGACAGAACGTCATCGACTCGATTGCGAAAGTGCTAGGCGTTGAGTCTTCCCAGATTTTTGTAAAGGCAAAAACCGGAGAAAAACTCGGCGACGTAGGACAAAGACGCGCCGTCGAAGTATGGGCAGCGTGTCTGCTGTCGAAATAGCTGCTTCTAGTTTAAGAAGCCGTTGCCTTCTACTAAGAGCTGAATTTCTCCTACGCTTCTGTTCATGCGCTTTGCGATTTCTTCTTCTGACCAGCCCTGTCTGTGCAGGCGGATGATTGCTTCGCGGTCGGCAAGTGAAATTGAAGCCTTTTCATCAAGCGGATTTTCTTTTAATTCCTTCTTTGTAAGAACCGCAAGTTCATTCATCTTCTGTTCAATCGTTGCTTCCATCGTGTGGAGTCTTGCTTCCGTGCGGGCAATTCCTTCGCGGCTTGTCTGAACCTGCTTAACGCGTTCGTCCGTTTCGTCCAGAATCGTCTGCAATGATGAAAGCCGGTCAACTGCCTCTGCAATCTTTGAACGGTTGGAAACAAGGCTGTCGATGTTTTTCTGCACGTCTTCAATCTGGCGCGGCAGATTGTCCACATGGCGGGTCGTTTCATTGAGGCGTGACTCAAGGGTCTTGAGGTTGTCGAAGGTCTTGTCAACTTCGCCTGCAATCGCGTCAATCTGGCTGCCCTTCGTTTCAAGGCGTTCGTAGCGGTTGGAAATGTCACCGAGCGTTTCCTGGAATTTTCTTACATCAAGCTGGATTGAAGTGAGCTGGTCGCTCGTTGAATTCAATTCTTCGATTTTCTGGTCCATCGTGCCGCTCAGGTCTACAAGGCGGTTAAAGTTCTTTTCAAGTCCGTCAATTCTTGTCTTTTCGCTGGTGAATTTATTCAGCTTTGAATTTACGTCTTCATTCATGTTCTGAATTGAACTGAAACTTGCCGTAAGTTCATCAACCGTAGACTGGAAAGATTCCACCTGTGCAATCTGATTCTTGAGTTCGTTGAGCTGGTTTTCAAGCTGGGCTTTGAGCTGATCTGCCTTCTGATAAACCTGCATCTGAGACGAAAATGCCTTTACCTCGCGGTCGATTTCGCTCATTCGCGTCTGAAGGTCAGAAGCGTCGTTCTGCATGCGCATTATCAT
>CAVJKK010000058.1:0-7474 GCA_963649855.1 Anaerovoracaceae bacterium | reverse complement strand
GATCAGCAGAATGACCATTCAGGTTGTCCACGACCTGATTCAGAAAATCCCGGATGCAAAAAATGCAAAACTCGTGTTTTCAAGCTTTCGCGGAGAACTTGCAAGGGAACTCAAAATCAACAAATCGCTTTATGAAGACGCAGACGTCATGCCCGCAAGTTTTTCGATTTCCGTTTTCAACACGCCGCCGGCAGCCGCAACAATCGTTGAAAAGATAAAATCCGGCTACACGGCAGTTTTTCCGTCAAACGACAATTTTTACGATGCCCTTGTCGCAGCTGCTGCTCCCGTTTTGTGCGGAGATGAGCAGAAAATTCTTTTTGTCTATGCAGACGAACTCATTATAGAAGAATACAAGGCTGCCTATAAAAATCCTTATGGCGCGGGCGAACCTTTTCCGCTTGCCTTTGCCTGCCTTCTTTCTGCTGAACAGATTCCGGCGCAGACAAACAGCAGAAAACTCAATCTGAACGCTCTTAAAGACATAAAATCTCCTCAAGAATTCTTACGCTCGCTGAACTATGAAATACAAGACTGAACCAGACTATGTTTTTGAGATTCCGCCGGTAAAAAATCCGGTTTTGTATGCGTGGCGGATTTTTGCAAAAATTGCTGCAATCACGCTGTTCGGGCTGGGTGGGCTTTTGCTTGGAATAATTGCGTTTCCGATAATGAAAATCATCTGGCACAAAAAGGCTGACTTTCAGAAAAATGCGCGCAGATTCACGTCGGCGCTTTTCCGTTTTTTTACGGCTGTAACTTCCGTCCTTTCGCTGGCAAAAGTCAAAGTTGATGACAGAGAAAAACTCAAAAATCTGAAAGGCTGTGTTTTAGTCGCAAATCATCCGTCGCTGTTTGACGTCGTAGTTTTGATAAGCCAGATTCCAAACGCAAACTGCATCGTAAATTCATATTTGAAGAAAAACATTCTCGCCGCTGTAGTTGCTTCGCTTTACATCACAAACGACCACGAATATTCCGACCTCGCTGGACTGTGCAGAAAAACAATCGCGGACGGAAATGTGCTCATCATCTTCCCGGAAGGCACACGCTCCACAATTTACGGTCAGAACCGCTACAAAAAAGGGGCTGCACGCATGGCACTCGCGGCTGAATGTCCCGTCGTACCTGTTTTTATAGGCGGAAACGACAAACTAGGTCTGCGGAAAAAAGATTCTCTCTTCCTTTTTAACCACACCGACTGCTACCGTTATAATCTTTTTGTAAAGGATGAAATCAACCCGTCGGATTTTAAAGACCTGCCCGAACCCGCTGCCGCGCGCCGTCTTACAGAAAAAATCCGCGAAGCACTGAGTTACGAAAACAACAGGCAGCATTTGACTGGGGTAAATCCCGCCCACGGCTATTTGACAATATAAACAGTAATTCAAAAACCCGACATTCATGCTATTTTAATTTTTCAAATCATCACGATGACGAAAGAAGATTTTGATTTTTCAAATCGTCATGGTGACGAATGCTGCTTTTTTAAATTTCAGCAATCGTCATGGTGACGAATGTCATTTTTTTAAATTTTCACCAATCGTCATGATGACGAAAGCCATTTTTTAAAATTTCTGCAATCGTCATGGTGACGAAAGCCATTTTTTCAAATTTCTGCAATCGTCATGATGACGAAACCCGTTTTTTCAAATTTCTGCAATCGTCATGATGACGAAAGGTGATTTTAAGATTTCCAATCGTCATTAAGTACAATATCAAATAGCCTCTCACCGGGAACCTGCCACGAGCCGTGTTTTTTTTCCATCTGTTTTTTTCAAACAATATTGAAAAAATTCTTCCTTGTGGTAAACTGACTTCACTATGCTTAAAGGTTTAAGTTTAATTCAGCCAAATGATTTGACTGTTTCAGAAATTGACGAGATTTGCTCTCTCGCCGAACAGATTATTGTTGATTCTTCATCTTTTCAGGACGTGTGTCGCGGGAAAATTCTTGCGACACTTTTTTTTGAACCGAGCACCAGAACGCGCTTGAGTTTTGAGGCTGCAATGCTTCATCTCGGCGGTTCGGTTGAAGGTTTCAGCGACGCTTCCAATTCATCAACTTCAAAAGGCGAATCCCTCGCAGACACAATCCGCGTCGTAAGTTCGTACGTTGACGTAATCGCAATGCGCACTCCAAAGGAAGGGGCAGCCCTCCTCGCAAGCAGGTTTTCAAACTGCCCGGTAATCAACGCGGGAGACGGCGGTCACTACCACCCGACGCAGACTTTAACCGACCTCGTGACAATCCGCGCGCTCAAAGGCGGTTTTGAAGGCCACACAATCGGTTTTTGCGGTGATTTGAAGTTCGGACGGACGGTTCATTCTTTAACCGAAGCAATGTGCCGCTACAAGAACGTAAAATTCATCTTCATCAGCCCGGAAGAATTGAAAATCCCGGACTGGGTTTCGGGCTTCCTTGACGAAAAAAATATCCCGTACACGACGGCGACCAGACTTGAAGACGTAATCGGCGATCTGGACATCCTCTACATGACCCGCGTTCAGAAGGAAAGATTTTTCAACGAACAGGATTATCTGCGCTTGAAGGACAGCTACATCCTCGACAAAGAAAAGATGGCACTTGCCCGCAACGACATGATTGTCCTCCATCCTCTTCCGCGTGTAAACGAAATTGCGCCGGAAGTTGACTCTGACCCGCGCGCTGCATATTTCAAGCAGGTAAAATACGGAATGTACGCAAGAATGGCACTCATCGCCAAAATTCTGGGGGTTCTCTAATGCTTAACGTTGATACAATCAAAAACGGTCTTGTAATTGACCACATCAAGGCAGGCTGCGGTTCACAGATTTTCCACTGGCTCGGACTCGACAAGGCAAGCTTTACGAGCGCACTGATTATGAACGTGCCGAGCAAGAGAACGGGACGCAAAGACATCATCAAAATCGACAACATAATCAACATTGATTTTTCAGTTCTCGGCTTCATTGACCCGAACATCTGCGTAAACATCATCAAGGATGAAAAAATCATCCGCAAAATCAGCATGGAACTTCCTGAACGCGTAGAAAACGTAATCAAGTGCAAGAATCCGCGCTGCATTACCATGACAGAACACTACGTTCCGCAGGTTTTCATTCTGACGGACAGGGCAAAATCAACCTACCGCTGTGAATATTGCGACGCATTCTACACGGCAGGAAAAATCGACTGATAAAACAAAAAGGAGCGCTTTCGTGAAATCCGGTGAATCAATCCTGATAATTTATAATGCAATTCTTGTGGACTCTTCTATCGAAAATCCCGGCATGGTAGTCGTGCAGGGCTCAAAGATTCGCGGGATTTTTCTCGGTGACGTAAAAGACAAGGAAACCGCCTTAAAAATTGCTACGCCGTCTTTACCGCCGAAAAGTGCAGAACCGCAGTTTTTTAATGCTGAAGGGCTTGTCTTAATGCCTTCGTTTGTTGATATGCATGTTCACTTCCGCTATCCGGGACAGACTCAGAAAGAAGATCTGGATTCAGGACTCAGGGCGGCAGTTGCCGGCGGATTCGGAACGGTCGTAACTATGCCGAACACAATGCCGGTTGTTTCCACTTCAAAACTCGCCGAACAGATAATGAGTGAAGCGGAAGAAAGGAAACTTGCAAAAATCTATCAGACTGTAAGCATTACAAAAGACTTCGGCGGAGAAGATACTTCAGAAATCCAGCACCTTTCGTCAAAAAACATTCCCGTAATCAGCGAAGACGGACGCGAAGTTCAGAGTTCAGCCGTTATGCTCGAAGGAATGAAGGCAGCGGGCAAAAAGAACATCATCGTGGCGTGTCATTCAGAAGACCCGTTCCTTGCAGCAGCAGCAAAACCATACCGCACGCGCGCCCTCGATTTCATGAAAAAATACAAAATCCCGGCAGGAAAAGTAAACGTAAAGACACCGAATGTTCCGGATTCAGTTAATTTTGAAATTGACGGCTGCCTTACCGCCGCAAACCAGCTTTTAGCCCTCGCAGAAGACACCGCGACAGAACGCAACATACAGATTGCAAAAACAGCAGGCTGTCATGTCCACATCTGCCACTGTTCAACCGCTGTAAGCATGGATGCAGTCCGCCGTGCAAAAGCACTCATAAAAAGCGGAAAAGCACCGACAGGTTTTGACTGCACGGTAGAAGTCACGCCGCACCACATCGCACTTGCAGGCACAGACGCACCGAATATCCGCGCACTCGTAAATCCGCCGCTCCGCAGCGAAGAAGACCGCGCATCCCTGATTGAAGCCATAAAAGACGGCACGGTTGACGTAATTTCAACCGACCACGCGCCACACACACAGGAAGACAAGGCAGGCGGAAGTCCGGGCTTTACAGGACTTGAACTTTCATTTGCCGTATGCAACACGGTTCTCTGCAAAAAAGAAGGACTTACACTCAACCGCTTAAGCCAGCTCATGTCAGAAAATCCTTCAAAACTTCTGAACATCAATTCCGGAAGGTTTTTCACGGGCAGCGACGCAAATCTTGTGCTCGTAAATCCGGACGAAAAATGGGAGGTAAATCCTTCAAAGTTCAACAGCAAGGGAAAATCAACCCCGTTTGAAGGTCAGAAACTCACGGGCCGCGTCCACGCAACGTTCTTTGAAGGCAGACAGGTTTATTCCCTGAACGAATAGTTTACGGAGCATATTTTCAGACAGCGAGGCAATTCATTTTTACCGCTTTGTTCTGCCGTCAAAACCCGCTTTTCACGGTTCCGCTGCGCTTCATTGGCACATTCGTGCCAACGCCTGACGGCGCCGTTACAATCGGGGCTAGGTTTGTAGTAACGGCATAAAAAAAGCCAGGGTTACTAGACACAAGCGCCGCTAAAAGTGTGCTGCTGGGTTCCCCCTCTGACACGGTGCTTAAAGCGGGCTTTGTTAGCTCCTGGCAATGCAAAAAATGTATCATATTGATTTATAAAAATCAACAATCGTAAATAGCCCTGACTTCGAGTATTTGAAATTAGCCGTCTAAAAAAGGCTCTCAGTCGGTTCTGTCATCAAACAAAGGAGACAGGTATGCCTAGCTCTGTTTGTGCCAGCCCCTCCCTACGCCTTTTTTCCAGACAATTTACATTCTGGCATCAAAGCCGGTTATATCGCCGGTGTAGTCGATTCCTTTTAATCTGAATACGAGATTTCCGGCGTCATCATTTGCTATCTGCAGCGAAGTTTCTGTCCATTTGTCTTCGTATTTTACTTCAAAGGTGTCTCCAAACTCGATGTTTGTAAACGGAAAACTCTGTTCGTCTTCTGCGATTGCGAATTTGCCGTCAAATTCGTTAAAAACTAAAATACCTTCACGCTTTTCCATTTTTCTACCTCAAACAAAAAACAGACATAAAAAAACCGGTCTGAAAAGACCGGTGAACTATGAGACTGACACGATTCGAACGTGCGACCCCCACCTCCGCAGGGTGGTGCTCTAATCCAGCTGAGCTACAATCTCAAACAGTTTAACAACACTTAGGAAGCGTTCGTTTCTCGGAGGCGACAGGAGTTGAACCTGCCCAGCCCGTAAGGAACTGACGGATTAGCAATCCGTTGTATTACCGCTCTACCACACCTCCAGGCGTCATCAAAAGACGGAGCGAGAGGGATTCGAACCCCCGATACATTGCTGTATAACGGTTTTCAAGACCGCCGCCTTCGACCGCTCGGCCATCGCTCCAGTTGATGCTCTATTACTGTATAATTTTTGAAATTGAGTGTCAAGCACCGAACCACAATTTTACGAGAAAAAGTTATATTTTTTGCTTGTCGAGTTTTTGAATTACTGTGTAAATTGAAATAGTTTGTTTTTATGTCAAATAGCCGTAGCCGGGGTTCTGACCACGAACGCATCTTGAGCTTGCCTCAACCATGCGGGCGAGGGCAGGTTCCCGGCGGGAGGCTATTTGAAGTTGCTTAAATAACTTGAGGAAAAATGATACAAGAACTGACCGGAAGCTTTTTTAGATGATTAGTTTCAAAAACTCGAAGTTAAGGTTATATAAAACTCGTTCTTGCAAAAAGGAGGGCTCGGGGCTAGAGTTAGCTTATGTGGATTTTATTTTCTGTCGGGTCAGCCGTATTTGCGGCTTTAACGTCGATTCTTGCAAAAGTTGGAATTGAGGGCGTAAACTCCAACCTTGCAACAGCACTCAGAACGTTTGTCGTTCTTTTGATGGCGTGGGGAATGGTCTTTCTGACGCATGCACAGGGCGGGATTTCAAATATTGAGCGCCGCAGCTGGATTTTTTTAATTCTTTCCGGGCTTGCAACCGGCGCGTCGTGGCTGTGCTACTACAAGGCACTGCAACTGGGCGAAGCCTCAAAAGTCGTGCCAATCGACAAGATGAGCACGGTTTTAACGCTCATTCTAGCATTTATCTTTCTGCATGAAAAATTTACTGTGAAATCTTTAATCGGTTCGGTTTTACTTGCCGCAGGAACTCTAGTAATGGTTCTGTAGACACTTGCCGGCGGTTCAACATAGCCCCGGGTGTAGCCGCGCCAGTCCACCGCAAGCGAACGTAAGTGAGTGCGGAGGATGAGCGGGAGCGAACGGCGGAACACGGGTGATTGTGTGCCCATGCTCCAGAAAATTATTCTTCCTCTGACTGTTCGTCTTCGGCAGAAGTTACAACGGAATCCGGGACAACAACAATCGGTCTGTTATGCCATTGTAAAAAAGCACTCAGACAGCCCGCAGCCAGCAGAACAACACCGCAGATTCTGACAAGAATGCTTCCGGCACGCTCGGCAGGGATGATAAAAAGCGTCAGTGCAAGCACAAGCGAAACGGCAGCTTCAATCACAGACTGCTTAATCATGATACCGTTTCTGTGAAGCTTCATAATTCCGTAGATTTCAAGACCGGCAGAAACAATCAGATAACCGCCGAGAACATAAGCCATAACAGTCCACGCAACCGCCGCAATCGCAAGGGGGAGCAGAATAGCAACAGCACCCACGACAATGCTCAGCACCCCGCGGATTGTCATCATCAGCCTGTAATCCGGGTCAAGAATCAGGTTTCTGGTAGCAACCATGATAAAAGCACCGTCCACAACAGAAGCCAGCCCCAGCAAAATGACAGCCAGCGCAATGAACATCTGCGGACCAATCAGCATTAAAATTCCAAGAACTGCCATAAGAAGCGACAGCACAAATTTATTCTTATCCATACACAAAATATAACGATAAAAAGTCGGTTTCGTCTATATTTTTTAATCCGGGCGCGTGCCGTAAAAAAATGGGTTGCTGATAAAACTTATCAGCAACCCCGGAACAGAAACAGTTTTCTAAAAAGAAATGCAAATATGAGTGTTGGTAAGACTTACGATATTTTTCTGTTTCTGTCTGTGCTTTAAATTTATAACCGGTTGTTATAAAACGAAAGGAAACAAGATGGCTATATTTGAATATTATCAACAATTTTATGCCAGTTTTGTTCTGTAATGTTCAATTTGTATAAAACCAGCGT
>CAVJKK010000057.1:0-7585 GCA_963649855.1 Anaerovoracaceae bacterium | reverse complement strand
GTTGTAAACGCATCAGTGATTGAAAAAATACGCAACGGTCTTGAAGAAGCCGTAAAAAAACAGCTGATGAGCGACGTTCCTTATGGAGTTTTGCTTTCCGGCGGGCTTGACTCTTCGATTATCGCGGCAATCACCCAGAAATACGCAAAAAAGCGAATTGAAACCGATTCAAAGGAAGAAGCATGGTGGCCGCAGCTGCACTCATTTGCGGTAGGACTTGAAGGCTCTCCTGACCTTGTTGCTGCGCAGAAAGCGGCAGATTACATCGGAACGGTTCATCACGAAATCCATTTTACGATTCAGGAAGCACTCGATTCCCTTGAAGACGTTATCTATCACATTGAAACTTACGACATTACGACTGTCCGCGCTTCTACTCCGATGTATCTTCTTGCACGCGCGATCAAGGCGATGGGAATCAAGATGGTTTTGAGCGGAGAAGGCAGTGATGAACTTTTCGGCGGTTACCTGTATTTCCACAAAGCACCGGACGCAAAGGAATTTCATGAAGAACTCGTGCGCAAGATGAGCAAACTTCACCTTTACGACTGTCTTCGCGCCAACAAATCTCTCATGGCGTGGGGCGTTGAAGGCCGCGTTCCGTTCCTCGATAAAGAATTTATCGATATTGCAATGAACATTAACCCTTCTGACAAGATGAACATAAGGCTGCCGGACGGTAAACAGAGAATGGAAAAATGGATTCTGCGCAAGGCATTTGAAGACATGCTTCCCGCAGAAATCTGCTGGAGACAGAAAGAACAGTTCTCTGACGGCGTAGGCTACAGCTGGATTGATACGCTCAAGAAAATCACGGAAGAAAAAGTAAGCGATGCAGAATTTGCACGCAGGGAAAACCGCTTCCCTGTAAACACCCCGAAAACAAAGGAAGAATATTATTACCGCGAAATCTATTCAAAACTCTTCCCGAGCGACAGCGCAGCAAAGGTCGTTCCGCACGAAGCCGGCGTTGCATGTTCAACCGCAAAGGCTCTTGAATGGGACGCTGCCTGGAAAAATATGGACGAACCGAGCGGAAGGGCAATTGCCGGCGTACACGACAAGGCATATTAGTTTTTTTTGAAAATCAGACTGGAGAAAAATAATGAAGACACTTTACGAACCATCTTTTGAACACGACAACTGTGGTATCGGCGCTGTTGTCAGCATTGACGGAATAAAAAGCCGCAAGGTTGTTGACCGTGCACTTTCGATTGTAGAAAAACTTGAACACAGGGCGGGAAAAGATGCTTCAGGCAAGACTGGAGACGGTGTCGGAATTCTGCTCCAGGTTTGTCACGACTTTTTTAAGGCTGCCGCCGGTGAAGCAGGCATCGTTCTCGGCAACGAAGGTGAATACGGCGTAGGTCAGTTTTTCTTCCCGCAGAAAGAAGATGAAGTTGCCTCTGAACAGGCTCGCTTTGAAGCAGAATGTTCCCGCGCAGGACTCAAATTCTTAGGCTGGAGGAAAGTTCCTGTCTTGAGCGATGTGCTCGGCGAAAAAGCCCTCGAATGTATGCCGACAATCGTTCAGGGATTTGTTGAAAAACCGGCAGACGTTGAAAAAGGACTTGCTTTTGACAAACGTCTGTATTCACTCCGCCGTTCCTTTGAAAAAAATGATTCAAAACCGGCAAAAACCTATGTCTGTTCGCTTTCGGGCAGGACAATCGTTTACAAGGGAATGTTCCTCGTTCAGCAGCTGAGGACTTTCTACCGCGATTTATTGAGTGACGAATATGTTTCTGCAGTTGGAATCGTTCATTCTAGATTCAGTACGAATACGAATCCGAGCTGGCAGAGAGCCCACCCGAACCGCTTTATTGCACACAACGGCGAAATCAACACAATCCGCGGAAACTCTGACCGCATGCTCGCACGCAACGGAGAAATCGACCTTACCGGTTCAGATTCTTCAATGCTCGACAACACTCTCGAATATTACGTCATGAACGGAATGGAATTTCCGCAGGCGGTTCTGATGTGCATTCCTCAGGCGTGGAAACACGACAATTCATTGAGCCAGGAACGCAAGGATTTTTATCACTACTGGGCAACCATGATGGAACCGTGGGACGGACCTGCCGCAATCCTTTTCAGCGACGGTGAAATTTTCGGGGCAACCCTTGACCGCAACGGTCTGCGCCCGAGCCGCTACTACATTACGAAAGATAACATGCTCATCCTTTCTTCGGAAGTCGGTGTCCTGAACATTCCTGAAAGCAACATCGTCACAAAAAGCCGCCTTGAACCGGGAAAAATCCTTCTTGTCGATTTAAAGAAAAAACGCCTCATTTCAAACGATGAATTAAAAGACCTGTATGCTTCAAAATATCCTTACGGCGAATGGCTGAGCCAGAATTTAATTCCTCTCTCTGCCCTCAAGATTCCGAACAAAAAGATTCCCGTAAGCACTCAGGAAGAACGCGATAAACTCTACAAGGCTTTCGGCTGGAGTCTGGAAGACGTCAATGAGATGATTCTGCCGATGGCAAAAAACGGCGTTGAACCGACCGGGGCGATGGGCGTGGACACTCCGCTTGCCGTCATGTCGGAAAAACATCCGCCGCTGTTCAATTATTTCAAGCAGCTCTTTGCTCAGGTTACAAATCCTCCGATTGACTCCCTGCGCGAAAAAATCGTTACGGACACGACTGTCTATGTTGGTTCTGACGGTGACATCCTTCATCCGGCGGGAAAAAACTGCCACGTGCTCGAAATTAACGACCCGATTCTGACGGGCGTTGACCTTTTAAAAATCAGCGCGCTGAACCAGAAGGGACTTCGTGCAACGAAAGTGAGCATGCTTTATGAACTTCCGGCTCACTATGAAGAAAACGGAGGTGCGAAAGAAAAGCCGGACGGAAAACTTCTTGAAGAGGCGATTGATTCTCTCTGTGCAAAGATTGATGAAGTTTACGAAGAAGGCTTCAACATCGTAATTCTTTCTGACCGCGGAGTTGACCCGGCGCATGCGGCAATTCCTTCACTTCTGGCGGTAAGTGCCGTTGAACAGCATTTAATCCGCACAAAGAGAAGGACGCTGTGTTCTGTCATCCTTGAATCAGGCGAAATCCGCGACGTTCATCAGGCGGCGATGTGCTTAGGCTATGGCGCGCGCGCTGTAAATCCGTACCTTGCCCACGAATGTATCTCTGAACTGATTGATAAAAAACTTCTGGACAAGGATTATCACACTGCAATCGAGGATTACAACAAGGCGATTATGAACGGAATCGTAAAGATTGCAGCAAAAATGGGAATTTCAACCTTGCAGTCGTACCAGTCGGCACAGATTTTTGAAGCAGTCGGAATCTCCAGAGAACTTACGGAAAAATATTTTACGAACACGGTAAGCCGCATCGGCGGAATCGGCTTAAAAGAAATTGAAGAAGACATAAATTACCGCCACGCAAATGCTTACGAAGAAAAACTTGAAGACAGGCTGACGGTCAATAACCGCCTCATGAAACTCGACATGCTCGGCGAACACAAGTACAAGGTCGGCGAAACCTGCGAAGATCACCTCATTACGCCGCAGCTGATAAAGGCTCTGCAGGAAAGCTGTCAGAAGGGCGATTACGAAAAGTTCAAGGCGTACTCTGCGATTGTTGATGACTCGGCACATCCTCACACCCTGCGCGCTTTAGTTGAATTCAATTTTGATGAAGCAAAGGCAATCGACATTGACGAAGTTGAAAGCGTTGACGAAATAGTGAAGCGTTTTAAAACCGGTGCAATGAGTTACGGCTCAATTTCTGAAGAAGCGCACAAATGCCTTGCCGTCGCAATGAACCATCTGCACGGAAAATCAAACTCCGGCGAAGGCGGCGAGCGTTCTGACCGTTTCGGCACGGATTCATGTTCTGCAATCAAACAGGTTGCGTCCGGACGTTTCGGCGTTACGGAAGAATATCTGCTTTCTGCAAAGGAAATTCAGATTAAGTGCGCACAGGGCGCAAAACCGGGCGAAGGCGGACATTTACCGGGCAAAAAAGTCTATCCGTGGATTGCACGCACACGCTATGCAACTCCGGGCGTTTCCCTGATTTCTCCTCCGCCTCATCACGATATTTATTCAATCGAAGACCTTGCCCAGCTCATCTACGATTTAAAGAATGCAAACCGCAGGGCTGACATCTCCGTAAAACTCGTAAGCGAAGCCGGCGTCGGCACGGTTGCAGCGGGGGTCGCAAAAGCGGGGGCTCAGGTAATCTTGATTTCTGGGCACGACGGCGGAACAGGAGCTGCACCGATCAGCTCGATTCATCATGCAGGGCTTCCGTGGGAAATGGGACTTGCTGAAACTCATCAGACTCTGATTCAGAACAATCTGCGCGGACTTGTGCGCCTTGAAACAGACGGCAAGCTGATGGACGGCCGCGACGTTGCAATTGCGGCTATCCTCGGGGCAGAAGAATACGGCTTTGCGACTGCACCTCTTATCGTCATGGGCTGTAAAATGCTCCGCGTCTGCAATCTTGACACCTGTCCGTTCGGCGTTGCAACACAGAATGAAAAACTCCGTGCCGCCTTCCCGGGAAAGCCTGAATACGTGGAAAACTTCATGCGCTACGTTGCTCAGGAAGTCCGCGAAATAATGGCGAAACTCGGCGTAAGGACAATCGTTGAACTGGTCGGACGCACAGACCTCCTCAAGCTCAAGAAAAAGCAGGGATTCAGCCGTGCAAATTTAATCGACGTAAGCAGAATCCTCGCAAAAACAGACGACACATGGAAAACCCGCTTTGAAAACGGCAAACTCAAGGACGAAAAGGAAACCCTCGAGTTCAGCATTGACTCTCTCCGTCTTCTGCCGGTAATGGACAATTCCCGCCTTACTACTCTCAAATACGACGTTCAGTGTACAGACCGCACGGCGGGCACGATTTTAGGCTCTGTAATTCAGGAACGCTACGGAAACACGCTGCCGGAAGACAAATATGTCGTTCATTTTACGGGCGGGGCAGGTCAGTCCTTCGGCGCCTTCATTCCGAAAGGGCTTACGCTCCGTCTTTCAGGCGATGCAAATGACGCAGTGGGCAAGGGCTTGAGCGGCGGAAAAATCGTAGTTCAGCCGTCGGAAGATTTTGAAGGTGAAGCAGAAGAAAACATCATCATAGGAAACGTAGCCTTCTTCGGGGCGACGAGCGGAAAAGGCTTCATCAACGGAGTTGCGGGAGAACGTTTCTGCGTAAGAAATTCCGGGGCAACCGTTGTGGCGGAAGGCTGCGGCGACCACGGACTTGAATACATGACGGGCGGAACGGCGGTAATCTTGGGAAGAACCGGCAAAAACCTGTGCGCGGGAATGTCGGGCGGAGTTGCCTATGTCCTCGATGAAAAGCACGATTTATACAAGCGTCTTAACAAAGAACTTGTTACGATGTACGATTTAGACGACGAAACCACGGTAGCGCGCGGCACGACAGACACACAGATTCTGTACGACTTAATCAGCCGGCATTATCGCGAAACTTCGTCAAAGCAGGCAAAGCGGATTCTTGACGACTGGGAAAATTTCATTCCGAAGTTCAAGAAAATCATTCCGAACGATTATTTGAGGATGATGACGGAAATTCGTCTTGCCGAAGAAGCCGGAGAAGCACACGACCAGGCAGTAATGACCGCCTTCAAAAAGGTCACTGCATAGGATGAATGGAAAATGGGATTAAAAGATGAATGTGGCGTCTGCGGAATCTACAGACCGGAAAATCTTGAATGTGATTCAACCGCCTCGTCAATGGCGTACTTTGCGCTCGTCAGCCTTCAGCACCGCGGACAGGAAAGTGCGGGAATCGTTGTCAGCGACGGACAGAATTTAAAGCTCAAAAAAGAAATGGGGCTCGTCGGCGACATCTTCCACAAGAGCGATTTTGAAGAATTGAAGGGAAGAATTGCAATCGGACACGTACGCTACGCAACTGCAGGCGGACGCACGATTGAAAACGCACAGCCGATGCTCAACAGTTTTAAGCTCGGTTCAATCGCACTTGCCCACAACGGACAGCTCGTAAACTACGAACCGCTTCGCGAAATGCTCGAAGATTCAGGAAGTACGTTCAATTCAACGAGCGACACGGAAGTAATCTTAAAACTGATAGCGCGTTCCTACAAAAAGGGAATGGAAAATGCAATTCACGGGACGATGCAGCTCATCAAGGGCTCGTACGCACTGTGCATAATGACGGAAGATTCTTTAATCGGTGTGCGCGACCCGAACGGAATCCGCCCGCTGTGCCTCGGCAAACTCCCGGATTCAGACGGCAACCCCGGCGGATACATCCTCGCAAGCGAAAGCTGTGCAATTGATTCGGTGAACGGAGAACTCATCCGCGACATCAACCCGGGTGAAATCATCATAATCAACAAAGACGGAATCCACTCATCAATGATTGATGCAAGAAACCGCAAGCAGACCTGTGTTTTTGAATACGTATATTTTTCACGCCCGGACAGCGTAATCGATTCAATCCCCGTGCAGGAAGCACGCTACAGAATGGGACAGGCACTCGCCCTCGAAAGTCAGGTTGAAGCCGACGTAGTAGTCGGAGTACCGGACAGCGGAATCGGAGCTGCGATGGGCTATTCAAAGGCAAGCGGAATTCCGTATGTGACTGGAATCGTAAAAAACAAATACATCGGCCGCACGTTCATCGCACCAACTCAGAAAGAGCGTGAAAACATGGTATTCGTAAAACTCAACGCGATTTCAAGCGACCTCCGCGGAAAGAGGGTAGTCGTAATCGATGACTCAATCGTCCGCGGAACGACAAGCCGCCGTTTAGTCCAGATATTGCGCCGCGCCGGAGCAAAAGAAGTCCACTTCCGCGTAAGTTCTCCGCCGGTAAAGTTCCCGTGCCACCTGGGAATCGACACCCCGAGCAAGAACGAACTGATTTCAAGCATGCACGAGGTAGACGAAATCTGCAAGGAAATCGGCGCAGACACCTTAGCCTTCATAAGTCTCGACGGCATGATAAAAGCCTTGGGCGGCGACAGTTTCTGCAAAGGCTGCTTCAGCGGAGAATATCCGGTCTAGTTTTTGACTTTTTGTGGACGGGAGATTTTTCCCGAAACTCATTTTTAAATTCATCTCTCGGGAAAATCCCGAGAGCACTTTTTAAATTTTCCTTTCGGGAAAATCCCGAAAGCCCGTTTTTTATAATTCAGCCTTCGGGAAAATCCCGAAAGTCATTTTTTTTAAAATTCTGCCTTCGGGAAAATCCCGAAGCCCGTTTTTTGAAATTCCGCCTTTCGGGAAAATCCCGCGCGACATCCTGTCGCGGTCCAAGAAACTTGCGTTTCTTGCGGGGGTGGCAGTCTCTTTAGCGCCATCCGTGGCGCAATCTTACATAGCGCCATTGAGCTTGTGTACCTTGCGGGAAAAAAATCCCCCGTGGCAAGAAATACCAGCGGGGGATGGTGTTAATAAGAATTGTCTGAATGTCGAGTTTTTGAATTACTGTGTAAATTGTCAGAAAAAGGTGTAGGTAAACACGGTGGTTGAGCCCGTCGAAACCACCAGATATAATCTGTGCTTGATTTCGACAGGCTCAATCGGCGCTATGTTTTACACTTATTC
>CAVJKK010000056.1:0-7593 GCA_963649855.1 Anaerovoracaceae bacterium | reverse complement strand
GCGATGTATTTTCTGAACGCACTTTCAATCTGCGCTGCCGTCGTCTGCTGAACTTCCGCAGAACGCTTTAAATAAGTGTCGGGCTTCCCGGAATATTCAAGCGAAGTGATTATGTTTGCAGCAACTCCCGCCGCATTCTGACTTGAATCAAACAGCGTCGTGATATACTTGTTTTTGTACTGTTCAAGTTTCGCTTCAATCCCCTTTTCGTCTGGAAAATCTTCGATTGCTTTGCGGATGAGCGCGTGAATATTCTCCAAATCGCTGATTTTATACGCACTGATTGCCCCGAGCATCTGCTTTCCGCCGAGAACGCCCGTCCCGACAGAATAAACCGCCCCCGCCTTTTCGCGCACGTCGCTGAAGAAAATGTCATCCAGATACATCAAACTCAGCGCAAACGGAACGTAATCTGCGTCGTAGCGTTCCGGACAGTCAAACCAGCCGATTGAATAGCCCGCACTGCCCGCCTGTTCATTGTGAAGTTCGATATTTTCACCCTGCACGGAGATTTTTGAAACAACCGGTGCCTTGTATTCGCCTTTTTTTATGTTTCCGAAATAAGAATCCAGCGACGAAACAAGGTTTTTCTGTGCGTTTTCGTCAAGATTTGCAACCACGATGAACTTCATTCTTGCGCTGTCGAGAAGTTTTTCATGGTGATTTTTTACATCGCTTAAAGCAATGCTTTTTACAGATTCTTCCGTAATGTCTGCACTCGCCTCGTAAGCCGTTCCCGCAAAAGCCGCCTTTTCAAGTTCAACGGAAAGCTGTCCGCTCGGGTCCGCAAGCGTTGAAGTCAGATTTGAGTTTGCATTGAGCATGAACTGGGCAAAATCTTCTTCACTGAACACGGGATTCAAAATACAGTCCGCAAAAACGGCAAGTACGGAATCAAAATCTTTCTGAAGGCATTTTATTCCCGCAACGCTGTAATCGCGCCCGCTTGAATCATTCATCGTAAAACTGATGTTGTACTGCATGTTCTGAATGTCTTCGTAAGAATAATTTTCACTTCCGTGGAACATCAGATCCATGGTGAGGCCTTCAATTCCGCTTTTTGACTTTTCAATTAGCGGAGTTCCGCCTCCAAAAACCGCACGGAGAACGAGAACCTGCCCGCCGTTTGATTTTTTTACGATTACGGGGATTCCGTTCTTTAATTTATATTCACTGAAATCCTTTAAATTTTCCCTGTAGTAAGCATCGTCTTCTTTTTTCGGGGAAGAAGCACAGCCTGCACCCGCAAACGCAAAACTGAAGGCAAAAAAAGCAAGTGCCGCATTAAATATTCTTTTTGATTTTTTCATTTTTTTTATTCTCCCTTAACATTCCACCAGCGCGCATTTTCAGCGTTGAGTTCCTGCCAGCCATCTTTCAAAAAGTCCTGTTTATGTGCAGCGTAATAAGCCGGGTTCACAAACACAACCGCAAGACCGTTTCTGTCTTTTATGTATTTTCGGACAAAGTTCTGTACGCCGTCTGCATTCACTTCGAGTATTTTTTCGTCATAGTCGAGCGCATAATCAGCTCCGCTCGTTGCCCACACGCTTGAAAAACTCCGCAGAAATCCGGAAGCCGTTTCCAGCGAGTACGTTCTTGAATCTTCAAGCCGCTGCTTTACTTTTTTTATGTCACCTTCGTCGTAGCCCGTGCCGGTTTTTAGCATGTCATCAACTGCTTCTCCAGTCCAGTAAGCCAAAAGTTTATCCGTACGTTCCGGGACAGAAAGCCTGTCGTCATTCATAAATACGCACGAAAAATTTATCAGCCCGCTGGAGCGCATTGTTGAATAAGAGCCGCCCGTGTAATCCGCGTCGGGAATGTTCAGTTCTTCATTTTTTACCGCTTTTGAAACAAAACTTCCGAGCGGATTTGCAAGAAGATACGACCACACGTCAGCAGCGTAAGTGTCCGCTTCGTCGCTTTGTGCGTCAGGACCGCGCAGATAATAAACAACCTGAGTTACCACTGCAGAACAGCGCGGATCAGGATAGACGAGTTTTTTCATCTGAGTAAACGGTTCTTTTGAAGGAGTTTCGATTTTTTCTTTTGCCTTTGATTCGCCGGAGTTCTGCCAGCTGCCGTAGATTTCTTTTACGAGGGCAAAAACCTCTTCGTGATTTACTGCCCCGCCGACAAAAAGTCCGGTATTTTCCGGCACGTAGTATTCCCGCTGGATTTTCAATAAATCTCCGCGCGACGCATTTTTTATGATTTCGGGAGAACCTGAAGTGTCGAGTTTCCACGGACATGAAGGAAAAAGATTTTTAAAAATCCCTGCCGCAAAGATTCTTCCAGGTTCGCTCATTCCGCCTTCAATTTCTGAAAGCACGACGGATTTTTCGTTTTCGAGTTCTTTGTCGTCAATCAGAGGAGTTCTGACTGCATACGACCAGTATTCAAGCCCTTCTTTTACAAGGCTTGAAGGAATCGTAAAGAAATAATTTACGCGGTCGATGGAGGTCGTTCCGTTCCACTCGCTCACGCCCATTTTGTTCAGGGCTTCGTACGCTTCTTTCTGGTTCGCATACTTTGCGTTTCCCTTGAACATCATGTGCTCGTAAAGATGAAAAAGTCCCGCATTTTGAGGGCTCTGGGTAACTGCCCCGGCACGCACTGCAATTTCTATGTAGACGAGCGGCGCTGAATCATTTTCCATTACAAAAAGTTCAAGCCCGTTGTCGAGAGTATAACTGTAAAGCGAAGGAACTTTTGTCTGCCGGGCAAAGGCGGCAAAACAAAAAAACAAAATGAATGCGGACATCATCCGCCTGAAAAAAATACGCATGTTCATAATACTATAACAATGCGCATTTTTTTTGGATACCGGATATTCCATAATTAAAAATCCGTGCTATCCTTTATTCATGACACTTATTTCCAGCAAACTTGAATCCTACATGCACGATCATTTTATTTTTCTGGGAAACAACATCATCCTGCAGAATGATTCCCTCCCCGATGAAAATATCCTTAACCGCTGTTTTGAACTGAACGTGGCGGGCGACTGGTTCAACGATGAAGAATACGATTATTCTGCCGTTGAACTTGAAAAAGACTGCCCTGTTCCCGCCGGCTGTTCGCAGGTTCTTCTCCGGGAATATTTCTGGCTTGCACGAAAAACTCCGGAACTCGTCGCAAAGGCAGCGCGCGCAAAGGGACTTTTAAATTTCCGCAAAAACAAAAGATTCTGTTCATGCTGCGGGTTTCCGCTGGAAGACGATCCGGACTTTGTTGCCCGGAAATGTCCGAACTGCGACACTCAGTATTTTCCGCAGATTGAACCTGCCGTAATAGTTTTAGTCCAGAAAAGAGACGAAATTCTTCTTGCAGAACACCAGAACCGCACGAAAGGAATGTTCACGTGCATTGCAGGCTTTGTTGAAACGGGCGAAACAATCGAACAGACCGTAAAGCGTGAAGTTTTTGAAGAAACCGGTTTAAAAGTAAAAAACATCCGCTACAGGGGAAGTCAGGCGTGGCCGTATCCTGATCAGCTGATGCTGGCGTTTACCTGCGACTGGGAAAGCGGGGAAATAAAGATTCAGGAAGAAGAATTGAAAAGCGCAGCGTGGTTCAAAAGAGACAGACTGCCCAAAATTCCAGGTCCCGGTTCCGTAGCCTGCAATCTGATAACAGGCATGTTTGAACAAAACAAAACTTAAAGATAGAATGGAAGGACATTGAAAACAATTCTTTAAAAAAATAAATTGAGGAAAAAAATGGCACAATTTGATATTGGAGAAGAAATTGAAACAACCGTCGTTCAGATTTCAAACGACACGGTTTTTATTGATCTGGGCTTAAAAAGCGAAGGCTTCGTTGACAAGGCAGAATTTACAGACGACAACGGCAACTGCACGGTTCACGAAGGCGACAAAATTAAAGTTTATTTTGTAAGTTCTTCCCGCGATGAACTTCACTTTACGACGAAACTCAAGGGCGAAAACGCAGGACTTGAAGTTCTCGAAAACGCATTCAATTCAGGGCTGCCGGTAGAAGGTCACGTAGAAAAAGAAATCAAGGGGGGCTTTGAGGTAAAAATCGGTCAGACCCGCGCATTCTGTCCGTACAGCCAGATGGGCTACAAAAACCGCCTCGAACCGGCAGAATACGTCGGACGAACGGTCACGTTTATAATTACAGAATTCAAAAACGAAGGCAAAAACATCATCGTTTCTAACCGCCGCCTCGAAGAACAGAAAGAAAACGACAAGGTAAACTCACTTGCGTCAAAATTGAGCGAAGGCAGCATCGTAAAAGGAACTGTAAAATCATTGCAGTCATACGGAGCATTCGTAGACGTTGACGGATTTCAGGCGCTTCTCCCGATAAGCGAAATAAGCCACCAGCGGGTAAGCAGCGTTGCAGACTTTCTGAGCAAAGGTCAGCAGATTGAAGCAAAAGTAATCAAGGCGGACTGGAACACAGCACATCCCGACCGTTCAAAAGTAAGCCTGAGCTTAAAGGAACTCGAACGCGATCCATGGGACAGTGTAAGCGAAAATCTCAGCACAGGACAGAAAATCAGCGGAAAAATCGTGCGCATCGCAGGATTCGGGCTTTTTGTAAACATTCTGCCGGGAATTGACGGACTTGTTCACATCAGCGAGCTCGACAACGTAAGCACTTCAACGAATTTGAGCAAAAAGTATTCAGCCGGACAGGAATTTGACGTCGTCGTACAGAAAATTGACGTTCCGAACAAAAGAATTTCGCTTGCACCTGCAAGTTCTGTCGAACAGGATCAGGAAACAGAAGTTTACATGTCTTCCCAGGATGACGATGACGGCGACACTTACAATCCATTTGCCGCCCTCCTGAAAAAATAACTTTGTTTCCGCCATTTTGTGAACAGAAGGCTGCCGGAGTTCTCCAGAAAATCATCGGAGACCTGAAAAATGGCAGTCTTTCTTTAATCCGCGAAGCACAGCCTTCAGACCAGCGGGACACTTCCCTCGTAATGCTCGGCGTGCTTGTCTGCAGAAATAAAGACGGCAATACTGAAAATTTAATTACGGTCTCAGGGATAAGCTGCGTGTTAAAAGGCAAACTTTGCGGAACTTTTGTAGAACCGGTAGTCTCTGCAGAACAGATTCTGGGCGCGCTTGAAAAAAACGACAGAGAAATTCACGAATTAACGGACAGAATCCTTTTTTTACAGAATGATGAAAAAAACTCAGCCCTTGTAAAAGAATTGAAGAAAAAGCGGACTGTTCTCTGCGATGAATCGCTGTTAAAAGTTTTTGAACAGTATTCATTTTATTGTGCAGACGGAAAAGAGCGGAGACTTTTAGAAATACTGAACTATGAAAAAACGCACAGACTTCCGCCGACAGGCACCGGAGACTGCTGTGCCCCGAAACTTTTAAGCCATGCCTTCAAAGACGGATTGACTCCGCTGAGCATGGCAGAAACGAAAATCCATTTCAGGCTGAATAAAAATCTTGCAGTATTCGATGATGACTCTTTTGAAAGCGTTCCCGACGGCACAGAGAGACAAGACGCCCGCACAAAACTCTATCCTCCGTGCGACAGCCGTTGTTCACTGATTCTGCCGGCAATTCTGGGGCTGAACATCATTTACCGGGACGAAAACATCATCGTCGTAAACAAACAGAGCGGAGTTCTGAGCGTTCCAGGACGCGGTCCAGACAAGCAGGACTGCATCGTAAACCGCGTAAAAAGGCTTTTTCCGGATTGCATTGACCAGCCTTCCGTGCACCGGCTCGACATGGAAACGAGCGGACTTTTAGTGCTTGCCTTTACAAAAGAGGCTCACCGTGAATTGAACCGCCAGTTTGAAGCCAAGGAAGTTCACAAAAAATATACTGCACTTCTCGATGGAATTCTTGCAAAAAAGGAAATAAAAAACGACGGCACGATGGAACTTTTTTTCCGTGTTGATTTAGAAAACCGCCCGCACCAGATCTGGGACGAAATTTACGGGAAAAATGCAGTTACGGAATGGCACGTTGAAAACGTTGAATATTACACAGCGCCGGACAGCTCGCACCGCCCGGCAACAAGAGTAACTTTTATTCCGCACACGGGACGCACCCACCAGTTAAGGCTTGCAGCAGCCGACAGCCACGGTTTTGGAGTACCGATTATCGGAGACACGCTCTACGGCAAATGCGAACCGGGAGAACGGCTTTTACTGCACGCAAAGGAACTGGAGTTTACGCACCCCGTAACAGGCGAAAAAATGCACTTCACCTGCCCCGCGGAGTTTTAATTAAAACTTTCTACACCTTCTAAGTCCAGAGTTGCGAACAGGTCGTTTATCGTTTCGCGGCGACGGATTTCCTTTACGCTTCCGTCTGTACGCAGCAACAATTCACCGCAGCGTAATTTTCCGTTGTAGTTGAAGCCCATCGCCCTTCCGTGTGCGCCGGCATCGTGAATGATTACAAAATCACCGGTATCAATTTTCGGAAGCGGACGCTGAACGGCAAATTTATCGCAGTTTTCGCAGAGTGAACCAACAACATCGTAAACGTGGTCTTTCGGTGCGTTTTCTTTTCCGCTTACGGTTACTTCGTGGTAAGAACCGTACATTCCGGGTCTCATCAAATCTGCCATGCACGAATCAAGTCCGATGTATTCACGGTAGATGTGTTTTTCGTGGATTGCACGCGCAACGAGCCAGCCGTAGGGTCCTGTAATCGGACGTCCACATTCCCAGTAAATGCCGAGCGGGTCAAGCCCTGCAGGAACGATTGTCCTGTCGTATTCAGCACGGATTCCTTTTGCAACGACATCATAATCGACTGCAACCTGATCCGGTTTATAAGGAATTCCAAGTCCGCCGCCTAAATCAACAAATTCAATGCAGACTCCAGTCTTTTCCTTTACTTCAACGGCAAGTTCAAAAACAAGTTTCGCTGTATCGACAAAAAAGTCAGGATTCAGTTCATTGGAAGCAACCATCGTGTGCAGACCGAAATGCTTTACGCCCTTTTCCCTGCACACCTTGTACGCTTCAATCATCTGTTCGCGCGTAAGACCGTATTTCGCTTCTTCCGGCTTACCGATGATTGAATTGCACCCGTGCTTTGCAGGTCCCGGATTGTAGCGGAAACACAAAGTGTCCGGCAGTTTTCCGAGCGTTTTTTCAAGAAATTCAATATGGGTAAAATCGTCAAGGTTGATGATGTTTCCGTTTGCATACGCATATTTAAATTCGCTTGCAGGGGTTTCGTTTGAAGTAAAAATCACCTTGTCTTTTTTAATCCCTGAAATTTCGCAGAGCATGAGTTCAGGAAGACTCGAACAGTCCCCGCCACAGCCTTCTTCCGCAAGAATTTTGAGAATATACGGATTCGGGCAGGCTTTTACCGCAAAGTGTTCACGGAATTTCGGAAAAATTGAAAAAGCCTTCGTAAATCTGCGCATATTTTTGCGGATTGCCTTTTCATCATAGAGATAAAAAGGAGTCGGGAAAGTTTCCGCAAGTTTTGTCAGTTCACTTTTATTGAGAGGAAATGTTTTTTCCATTTTTTTGTTCTCCAGAATTTTAAAGGGGCTGCGTCTTTTTTTAGTCTTCAAAAAAGCCCTTAGCCTTTAAGAGTTCAGCGTTTAAGATTC
>CAVJKK010000055.1:0-7681 GCA_963649855.1 Anaerovoracaceae bacterium | reverse complement strand
TCTTTACAGTGGATTTTGAAATATTTTCGGTGGTTACTTATTCATAACTTCGAGCTTTCGTAATAAGATATTTTGAAAAGAGCGTAGGTGTTAATAAAAATTGTTTGTTGTTAATAAGAATGTCAAATAGCCGTAGCCGGGGTTCTGACCACGAGCCACGTCTTGAGCTTGCTCAACCACATGACTCGTATCTAAATTACGAGGCTAGTTGTGTCAGAAGTATCTAGGAAGTTGTGTCGCAAGTACCTAGGTAAGTGTGTCGCAAGTATCTAGGAAGTTGTGTCACAAGTACCTAGGTAAGTGTGTCGCAACTATCTAGGAAGTTGTGTCACAAGTACCTAGGTAAGTGTGTCACAACTAGCCGGGTATTTGTCATTAATCGGGATTTTACAAAATATATTTTGCTGTATTCCGTTGCTCTATCCAGTTCGTATTATTCCGGAAGGTCGGCAAAAATCGCTTTTAACTGATATACGAACGAGTAGAGGTCGTTGAACAGCATTTCGTTCTTTGACGCACAGCTTGCAAACAGGCGGACGTTTTCCTTGTTGTTGTCGTCTGATTTTGAAATGCTCTGCAGTACGTTGTCAATCTGGGCTGTGTTTGAATCAACGATTGTCGTTACGTTTCTCAGGTTCTGTGCGTTGAGTTCCTTGATGTATTCAAAACGCTGGATTGTTTCTGCCGTTTCGTGCGCGAGTTTTGCAAAGTTTTCAGAATTGTCCTTTGAAAGCGCTTCCAGATTCTTGATTGAAGCCGTTACATTGTCCATGTTGTGCTTGATTTCTTCGGAAGTCTTGCTCGTGTCGTTCGACAGTTTTTTTACTTCGTTTGCAATTACGCGGAAACCTTTTCCTGCAACTCCGGCACGTGCTGCTTCAATTGAGGCGTTGAAGGAAAGAAGGTTTGTCTGCTGTGAAATGTTCTGAATGTCGTTGATCTTGCCCGAAATCGTCTTTGACTGCTGGATAAGGCTGTTGAATTTCTCTTCGTAAAGTTTCTGGTCTGCTCCGATTTTATCAACAGAAACCTGCAGTTTTTTGATTGCTTCAACGATTTCGTTCAGGTTTTCAAGGTTGTGGGTCGCAGTTTCCTTTGTCTTTTCGCTCATCGATGAAGTTTCGCTCTTGAGGAGAGCCAGGGATTCTTCCTGCTTTTTTACGGCATCTTCCTGAAGTCTGTATGTTTCCGTAAAACTCCGCAGAAATTCACCGCCAAGCGCATCTTTGGCGAGGTATTTTATGAGCATTTCTACGAGTTCTTTTCCGCATTTTACAAGATTGAGTTCTTCCATTGTGTTTCTCCCTTAGTCTCCGATTGCAAGCGTTACGAGGGTTTCGCTGCAGTGACCTTTGCCCAGCTGTTCGCCGTAGCATGAAAATCCGCAGAATGTCGGGAACGCATTTCTGTATTTATAAATGATTCTGTCGCCTAAGCCGCGCTGACCTACGATTGTCGTTCGCATGATGCAGTTCATCAGAAGTACGAATTTTGGGCGTGGAACGTTTGAAAGGATTGAAGCACAGGTTTCGTCGCATTTTTTTTCGATGTCGCCGATGTGCATGATTTCAAGCGTTGAGTTTGGAACGATTCTTGCGTAAGTCCTGACAGAGCCGTCTGTACCAAAGCCCGCAACTGCCGCAATGTGAATTGAGCCGTTGATGTATCTTCCGAACGGATTTTCGCCTGAAAGTTCTTCCGCCTTGTATTCAGAAACGCCGAGCTGTTCTGCATAAACCTGTTTTGCAGGACGGCCATTGAGCTTGTAGATTGTTCTTTTTACGGTGTCGGATTCAGTTACGTAAACGACTTTTCCTGTCGGGTTGAACATGTCTTCCTGACGGATGTCGAATTTGCACGGTGTGTTTACGAAAAGCATTACCGCGCCGTCCTGCGTAACCCTGCCGTTGCAGCTGACAAAAGTTTTTGCTTCGTTGCCGGTGTAGCCTGCAGTTCCGCCGGCAAGCATGAATTTGTCATTCTTTATGATTGAATAGAAGTTTGAAAGAATCGTTTCTTCCGAGTTGTGGATTGCGTTGATGAACGTAAGGGCAAACGCGTGCTGGTGTGAGTTCGGGTCTCCGACGGTAATCCTGCAGTCGCGGAGGGCGTTTTCAATGTCTTCCTTGTAGGCAATCGGATATTTGCTTCCCTGTTCAATCAGTACGGAAGTTACTTTTGTGCTAAGGTCGCGCATTGTCGTCAAAACGATTGAACCTGTCTTAAAGCCTGAAGCATCGATTTCACCGGCGGTCGTTGCGCCGATTACCTGACTGTTCGGGAACTTTTCTTTTAATGTTTTTGAAAGAAATTCAAAATCGTAAGTGCTTGCAGCCAGAAAAATGACTGCATTGTAAGAAGTTAAAGGGTTCCTTAACTGTCTGCATAAATCTTCAGCCGCGCTCTGTGTATCAGAAAGACGCGTAGAAACAATTTCCTGTTCCATTAAAAACTCCGGAAAGCCTGAGGGCTGTCATAAAATGTGAATGGAATCCTCAAAAAACGCCACAGGCGAATTTAAAAAAGATTTCTAAGATTTTATACGCAAAAAACAAATCATTCAAAAAAATATAGTTATATGTGAGATGTTTTTATGCTAAAATATCGCAGAATGAATAAAAAAGTTTTTCATCTGTTTATTTTCTGCGCCCTTTCCGCATTGTTTTCGTGCGCAAAATCTTCTGATACGGAAAATATTTCCTCCACGGACACGTTAAAAGCCGCCGCAGAGCAGAAGTTCAGCCAGATAAAGTGGACGGACGAACTTGAAAAAGACCGTCTTGTAAAAAACATTTCTACGGTCAACACGGTCGAAAAAAACATTCAGATTTCTCCTGCGGTTTTCATCAATTCTTCTTATTCTGAAAATCTTGCGCCCGTTTATCCTGTCCTCGAAGGATTCGGCTCGCTCGACGTTTCAAAATTAAAGCCTGAAATCAAAAAAATGACGGAACAGTTTGCACAGAGCCTTTGCACTGCAGAAATCGATTCTTCACTTTTTGACGGTGCCGATGTTTACGAAGGTGCGCTTTTTGAAAAAGACCTGAAAGACGGCTGGAAAACTTCTTTTGCTGAAGACTTCCCGGAATTAAAAACTGAAGAAAAGACAGAGAAAAGTGAAAAATCAGAAACAGCGGCTGAAGAAGGCAAATCAGCAGAAACTGAAAAAACGGCAGAAAGTGAAAAAACTCCCGAAAAACAGAAACTCATTCTCTTTGAAGACTATATTCTGGGCGAACCTTTTGAAATGAATTCGCTTTATGAAGTGCCTGTTCGTTTCGTCACTCAGAAAAAACAGAAAGTTGACATAATCCTTTATTTTTATAAAAACGAGAAATCTTCCTGGAAAATCGACCAGCTGAAGATAGTCAGAATGCTGCAGGAGGGAGAAACTTATGGCAAATGAATTGACTGGAATTGAACGGCAGCTCGTTTTGCAGTATTTGATGGACGCAAATGTTCCTGTCACCGTGATTGAAGAAAAAGAAGAAGACACGGCAGATAATGACCCGTCAAAAGTCCGCGTCCGCACTGTTGCAAGCGGGGTTTTCCCTGTTGCGCTTCCGAGCGAGCAGCTGACGGTTTTGGATCAGGGAATCATCCTTCTGCACAATCCGCCTGAAAGCGTAAAAGCCTTTGACGGCAAAAAAGTGCGCGTTCAGTTTTATTTTAACCGGCTCGGGCTTTATTTTATTACGACCGTAAAGCAGGTAAAATCCGGGCTTGCGCTTGTAATTCCTGCCGTCATAAAAAAAATTGAAGAAAAAGAAGCAAAACAGAAAGAAGATTTTACGGCAATACTTTATTATTCTGCGGATTCTAAAACTTCGGGCGTAAAATGCCAGTTCCTTGAAGAATATCCGCTTTTCGTTCAGCCGAAATGGAGCGACGTTGAAGAAGAAAATCAGCAGAAAGCAAAGAATTATCTTGAAAAATTCGTGATGGAATGTCGTTCCTACGGAAAATCAATCGGCAACGGCCTTTTCCTGATTTCCGTTGTAAAATTTCTTTCGGCAGACGTAAAGAAAGAAGCGGCTTCAATCGAGGGCAGAAAAAAATCTCCGTCAATAATTTATATTGACCCGCAGAGAATCGTCTTTGCCTGTGAAAGTGAAGATCTGATTGTCCGTGAAGGCTTTGATTATTCGGTCGTGCTGGGGTTTCCGATTCTGAACGGACCGATCAAAGAACGCACTGTTTATTCAAATTTCGTTGTAGAAAAGATTTTCTTTGATGACAAAAACAGAAAATGCTGCGCGGTCTGCTCTTTTTCCACGATGAAAGAAGAAGACGCAAGGTATCTTGAAGACAAAAGAACAGTTTAAAATAAAAAAGGCTGACTTTTTCAGCCAGCCTTTGCTTTTAACACGCTTATTTTTTAGCTGCGTGATAAACAGGATCTTTTACCGTCTTTTTCGGGCCGATTTTGTCGAATCCGCAGAACGGAACGAGTGCCGGCGGAACTGTGATTGAACCGTCTTCGTTCTGATAGTTTTCCATGATTGCAAGCATTGCGCGTCCGACAGCGATTGCCGTTCCGTTGAGCATGTGAACATATTTGTTTTTTCCGTCGTCATCGTGGTATTTAACGTTTAAGCGGCGTGCCTGAAAGTCCGTACAGTTTGAAGTTGACGTAACTTCGCCGTAGTCGCCTTCCGGTTTTTCTTCAGTTGCACGGCTTGGCATCCACGCTTCGAGATCCCATTTTCTGTAGGCAGGAGCACCGAGATCGCCCGTGCAGGTATCAACAACGTGGAAAGGAATTCCCAGTCCTTCAAAAATTTCTTCTTCGATTAAGCGGAGTTTTTCGTGGAGTTTGTCTGAATCTTCCGGCAGACAGTAAACGAACATTTCTACCTTATCAAACTGATGTACGCGGTAGAGACCTTTTGAGAACTGTCCTGCAGCACCTGCTTCGCGGCGGAAACAGTGTGAAAGTCCGCAGTAGAAAAGCGGAAGGGCAGATTTGTCTAAGATTTCGCCTGAGTGGTAACCGCCGAGTGTGATTTCTGCAGTTGCAACGAGACAGGTTCCTTCGTCTTCGATTGCATAAACGTTTGATTCGTTTCCGCGTGGATTAAAGCCGATTCCCTTCAGAACTTCTTCTTTTGCAACATCCGGAGTGATGAAAGTCGTAAATCCGTGTTTGCGCAGAATGTTGAGTGCATACATTATCAGTGCTTCTTCGAGGAAGACAGCTTCGTTTTTAAGGTAGTAGAACTTAGGACCTGAAACTTTCGTTCCGCGTTCAAAATCGATAAGGTCGAGTTCTTCGCCGAGTTCAACGTGGCTCTTCGGCTTAAAGGTGAACTTGCGCGGAGTTCCGACTTTTTTTACTTCGAGGTTTTCAGTATCAAGTTTGCCGATTGGTGTGTCAGGGTGGCACATGTTCGGAAGTGCGCGGGCAGCTTCGTCAAGTTTTGCTTCAACTTCTGCAAGTTCTTTTTCTGAGCGTGCAACGTCTTCTTTGATTTTCTTTCCTTCTTCGATGTACTTTGCGCGTGTTTCTGCGTCGAGCTTCTGTTTCATTGCTGCGGCGTTTTCGTTTCTTTTCTGCTGCAGTGACTGAAGTTTTGTCGTCAGGGCAGTGCGTTCGTCATAAAGTTTAACGACGAGATCTGCATCAGCAACCATATTTCTGTTTTTTATGTTTTCTTTTACTTCTGCAAGATGTTCTTTTACAAATTTTAAATCAAGCATTTATATTTCTCCCGGTTGACTTTAGTTTTCAGGTCAACTCAAAAAATCCGCTTTCATTCTATTGTTTTGACGGTTTTAAGGCAATTGCGCCCGTTTTTCATGGTATTCCGCTTACTTCAATTCGTACACGACATCAACCGTAAAACTGATTGTCGTTTTTCCGCCTGAAATCGGAGTTGAAACTGTCGCTGTTTCTGCGGCTGAATCTTCCAGCATCGCATTTGCTTTTAAGGCACTCACGCGGTAAACTCCGAAATTATTTGTTTCTTCATTAATTGAAAGCACTTTTCCCAGAAAAGCACCGCTCGTTGTGGCAAGGAGATTTGCGGCATCGTGTGCATTCTGAACTGCGAGTGTCCGCGCCTGCTTTACGTAAGAATCCTTGCTTGAAATTCCGTACTGAAAAGACGAAAGCTGATTTGCGCCGTTTTTCAGTGCTGCATCGATTACGTCGCCCGTCATGGAAAGTTCTTTTACAAAAATCCTGATTCTGTTTGTTGCAACGTAGTCTCCGCGGATTGTCCGTCCGTTTGTGTAAGTCGTTTCCTGATCGATTGAATAGCGGTCTGTTGAAACGTCTTCCTTGAGAATTCCAAGCGATGTTACTGCTTCCTGAACCTTTGTCATTTTTTCTGCGTTTTCACGGGCTGCCGTGCCGGCGTCTTTTGCCCGCGTAATTACGGAAAGTACGATTGTTGCGTTGTCGGCTTCAACTTCAACTGAACCTGTTCCGCTCACGCTGACCGTTCTGCGGTTGTTCTGCGTTGTCTTGATTGTGCACGACGTTAAGAAAAGTGATGTCACTGCACAGAATAAAAACATGATTTTTTTCATTTTTTTTCTCCTGATAAAATGGCGTAAAAGGCTTTTTTTCGTCTTTTACGAAAAAATTTAATAAATATTTACATAGTAACGGTTTAGGTAGATTTTCCGCTTGTTTGCCTGCTGCCAGAATCTGCTTGCGGGGTAGCGTTTTATGATTGCGTCGTAAGAATCAACTGCGCTTTTTATGTTGCGCACGCTGCTGTCTGCTTCAAGAATCTGTCCCTGAACGTAAAGTGCTTCATCAATTCTGGTGTTTTCCGTGTCCAGATATTCGCGGATTTCTTCAAGTGCCGTTTCGTATTCACCGTTTTTGAGCGAGTCTTTTGCCTGTTCAAGAAGTGATTTTGAAGAATCTTTTTTTGCGGTTTTTAGCGATTTTGAAGTCTGCTGTTCCGTGCCGGCAGATGATTCCTGACTTTGTGCGGTTTTTGAAGCCGATGATGCCGTCAGCACATTTTCGTTGTTTTTTTCTGCCGTTGTGTCTTCTTTTGTTGAAGCGGACGGAAGCGCAGCAGCGTCTGATTTTTCTTCCAGCTGTGCTGTGTTTTTTGTCTCTGGTTCTGCGGATTTTCGCTCCTGTTTTTTCGGAACTGCCTGCGCGTAAGACGGAGCGGTTGCCTTTTCGTTTGCCTTTGCAGAATCGCCTGAAACTTCAACTTCAAGGTAGTCGTCTATGTAGCCTGAGTTGAGAACGTCGTTTTTGTAAAAGTGAAGGAGAGTTTTTCCGCTTTTTATTGATCGCAGCGTAAACGTTGTGTTTTCAGTTCCGAGCTTGCGCCCGAAATAGCGGAACTTTTTTTCTTCGTCCTGTTCGCCCATGTAAATCCAGCCGCTGCCCGGATAAACTACGTCAACATACTGATTGTTTTTTACGGTCATCGAACGGCTCGGAGTAATTTCTGCCGGATTTGAAACTTCAGCTGCGGCGGTTGCGTCTTTTGTGCCGGATGCGCTGTCTGTGGCTGTTTCATTTTCTGAAAGGGCAGAAGTCTGTTCCTCCGTTTTTTCTTCTGTTTCTGTCTGACCTGTAACCTGCACTGACGGGGAAACTGTCTCGTTTTCCTGGCTTTCTGTTGCAACAACTGCCACTCCGCTTTGTTCTGCCGGTTCTGTGGCTGTCTGTTTTTCCTCTATGACTGTCTGAATTACCTGCGGT
>CAVJKK010000054.1:0-7769 GCA_963649855.1 Anaerovoracaceae bacterium | reverse complement strand
GCATACTTGCCTCCTCTGTTTGATGACAGAACCGACCGAGAGCCTTTTTTTAGACAGTTAGTTGCAAAAACTCGAAGTCAGTTTTTTTCTGCCGTGTGAATCCAGGTCAGTTCATGCTTGTTGTAGTGCAGATGGACTACGCGGCTTCCCGGGATGTCGGCGAACTTTTTTACTAATTCCCAGTTGATTGCGCCCTGCATTTTTATCGTGCAGATCATGTTTTTTGTCCTCCCGCTTTCAAGCCACAGATTCACCCATTCAAAAAGCCGTTCGGGATAGCAGATTACGTCGCTCAAAACCCAGTCAAGCTGCTCTGTGTTCATCTGGGCGCAGATTTCTTCCGGCTTTAAGGTGAATGCGTCGTGGGCTAAGAATTTTACGTGACTGTCTGCCATAAGGCTGTCGGCTAACGGCGCGCGGTCTACTGCAAACACGTCTGCACCAAGTTCACGCAGAACCCACGTCCAGCCGCCCGGACACGCTCCGGCTTCAAAGCACGTCTTTCCTTCTGCGGGAAGGTCAACTCCTGTAAAAAGGCGGGCGAGGGTCAGGCTTTCCTGAATCTTTAAATATGCACGGCTCGGCGGATTTTCATGGTCTTCCACGAAATTCAAAAGTCCGCACGGTAAGAAACTTGTAGTCGCAGCCCCTGCAAGAATCGTCTTTTCGTCCAACAGCGTGTAAAGTCCCATCGGTGAACGGGGAATCTCCAGCGCAAACACTTTTTTCCCCGTTTCCGGGTCAGTTTTCGTAAAATTGCGGTCTTTAAGGTTGATGTAAGGAAGTTTTTCCTGAATAAGGGCAGCGCGACGGAAAAGCTGATAGTTGTACGGAGCCCAGTTGCGCTGAATCTCCTTCAATGCACGCGCAGCCTCTCCGATTGAATCAAAATTCAACAGAAAAGGCTCTGTCAGGCACGTTGAAGCCCAGTAAGGAGTGTCGCCGTTGGAAGCTGTTTTTGTTTCCGGGCGGGAATTTATGTCAAAATCCGGGCAATAGAGAAGGTCGCCGTACCAGCGCGCGTTCTGCGCAGAAAAAGTTGTGCCGGAAATTGTCGCCGCCGCACTGATTTTTCCATAATTGAAACGTTCGCTCAATTCGGACGCTAAAAGATTCTTAGAATCGGGGAAGGCAAGAAAAGCCGTTCCGCTTAATTTTGTTATACGAACTGACATGTGTCACCCTGCGGTAAAAGATCGTCATAGTTTTGAGAGTTCTGTTCATTCTGAAGCTGCTGAATGTAAGATTCGAGGGAAGAAGAATCCGGGGAATGAAGAAAAGTGAATCCAACCGCAGTTGAACCGTCTTCATTCTGTTTCTGCCACTGAGGATGACACATCAGGACGAAAGAGCCCGCAGCTGAACGGGAAAGCCTGAGATGGATTTCGTAATCGTTTTCAAGGTTGACGGCAACGGGAGCATCATAATGAATCCTACAGCCTGTCAGACTGATGTCTTCAAGCACACCGGGAACAGGGCAGATTTCAATGCAGTCCGCGCGTCCAAAATCACTGAAACGCACGCTTTTACGTAAATTAGAACTCATGTAAGAACGATTATGAAGAATTAAAAAATTATGGTCAATAAACTGCGCGCGACGTCCTGTCGCCGTCTGAAAAAAATTCCCGCAGCGCATTTCCAGCCGGAAACGGCAAACGGGAAATAAAAATCCGGCAATTCCAGCCGGAAACAACAAACGGGAAATAAAAATCCGGCATTTCCAGTCGGAAACGACGAACGGCGCGACGCCGAAAGGTGAAAACACAAAAAGCTGCCACAACTCGCTTGATTTGTACCGAAGGTACACAGGCTCAATCAGCGCGAATACAAGAGTGCGCCTATGCTCAGAACTCTAATTTTCTTTTACGCATATCACTTTTCTTGTTTCATCTATGCCAGGTCCGACTACGCGGATAAAATACATACCTCTCGCTACCGGACTTCCGGAATTGTTCGTGCCGTTCCAGCGGTAGTAGTGCGTGCCGGCGCTTACCCTGCCGTGGTTCAGGCGTTTTACGATGTTGCCGTCGAGGGTCATTACAAAGACGTTCAGCGTGCCTTCTTCTTTTGTAGTAACTTCAACTACCGTCTGTTCGCGGACGAGTACGTTTATCACGTTGTTGAGAATCGTAACTCCGCCGCGTTGCTGTTTAAGGCTTTTTATTCCGAATGACCACAAGTCCACAAAACTGAAGTCGCCCGCGCTGATTTTTGCAGACGGCATTTTTACCGCATACAGCGGAACTCTTGCTGTGGGCTGGGTTGCTCCGCCAAAGTCGTCTGCGTCGTGGTCAATCGTGATGTCGCTGCCGGAAGAATCCACGAGTTTGAACAGAAACTGTATTTCATCCCCGTTTTTAAAGCCGTAATCGCTGTCGGGGAAAGTGTAATTCCACAGAAAGCCTGCGTCTTCGTCTGCGCTTACCGGGTCTGCCGGGCTTGCAAGCGTGCCTGTATTTGCGTCGGTTGCGACTGATTTGAGCGCGGTCGGAAGCCAGAGCCGCCAGTCTGTGTTTATGAGTCCGTTGATTTTGTCGCTCACCATCGAATCTGTGAGTGCCGTCGTTTTTGAAGGAATCATTACGAATGTGCGGTCAGCTGGTGCAATCGTACTGCCCGCGGAATCAGTGCCGCCGTTCACCTTGACCTGAACCGTTATGTCGCGTCCCTGCGTGAGTTTTCCGTAGTTGCCCTGACTTGCCGTAAAGTCGTGGACTGCATAATCCTCCGAGGCTGTGGCAATTTCCTGCCCGTAAAGTCCCTGTTCTGACCAGTCGTCGCCGTCCTTTGCGTTTGCGTATGCGAAAAGCGGTTCTGCGGCATTTACTGCGAAGTCGCTTATTGCGTGTCCGGTGTCGACTACCATGTAGTTTCCGACTGAGTCAAGAATCTTTGTGTCAGAAACAGTAATTCCCGAATTATCATCGACTGTGTCGCTTCCGTGGCTGATGTTTCTTAGCCAGAGGGTTTCAACGTTTGAAAGCGAAATGTTCTCTTCCAGCGTGAATAAAAGTGCCGTGTATTCTGATGATGAAGAGACGTATTCACATTCTTTTATTTCAATCTGGCTTGTTTTTGTTCCTGCTGCCGAACCTTCCGCAACGATTGCAAAACTGTCTGCAATTTCGCTCATTGCCGTATTCAAAGATGAAGAATCAAGTTCTGCAAAAGTCGTGATTTTCTTGCCTTCAGTGCCGGGAACTACATACGCCAGTTCCTTTGAAAATACTGCATAGATTTTGTTTTCTCCAATCGGAGCAAGCGTAAGCAATACAGCCGGAGAAGTTAAGTCTATTGAACTGAATGACGTTTTTTCATCATACGAAGATGACAGAAGATTGCCCGCAAGGTCTGTGATGTAACTGTCTTCCGGATTATAAAAAAATTCAAAAACCGTGCGGACCGGCAGAGTAAAATCCATAAGTCCAAACCTAAGGTACAGACCGTCCGTCTGCGTTGAAGGATCTGTGCGCGAGCGGAAAACGTTTCCGTACGTAATCTGTGAGATGTCGGTTGAAGTGTCAAAGTTCTGTTCACCTGCACTTGCAGAATCTGTGCTTAATCTGTATGTGAAAGCTGAATTTTCGTTTTTAAGCGAGCTCAGGCGGATTCCACCCGTCGTAAGGGAGTCAGCCGTGTATGGTCGTGCGCCGCCGCGAGTTTCCGGCAATAAACCGTCTTCATTCCAGCCCATTTTTGTGCGCCATTTTTTATCACTCCACTTTTGCCCCTGTGTGCGGTCGTTATCAAAAAGATGAAGTTCTACGTATTTCAACGTTGAGTCTGACGTTGTGTCCGTCGTTCCGATTATTTCAAACTGTTTTATGCTGGAAGCTGTTCCTGCTGCCCATGTCGTCCATTCGCTCTGTTTCTTTATAAACGGTGCAATTACCGGCGGAAGCGTGTCCCATTCTCCGTAAAGGCTGCCCGTTTTTTCGCTGTCTTTCTGCGTACCGTCTGAATATTCGTTGAGTGTCAGGGTTTTCAATGCGTGATTTACGCTGCCCTGCACGTCGAGGACATTCTGCAGCTTTGTGCCGTCTGAAGAAACTGCAAGGTCAGTGATTGCGCTGTTTTCAAGGGCTTTGACTGTGCCTTCCGGCGTCGTGGCACTCGTTATGCAACCCGTCCAGTTGTGGTAAGTTCCGCTGTAAGAAGGATTTTTTGAATCCGTAAAGTCCACTGTTCCGTCAACGTAGCCTGCAATGCTTATGCGGATTCTGTGGGTCTGTGCACTCTGTGTTTCGCCTGCAAGAATTCCGAAACTGCGGTAAAGGGAATGTGGTGAAGATGAATCCGCCTTTGAGAAGGCAAGCAGCTTTCCGTCTGAAATTTCTGCAAGTCCCGCAAGTGTTAAGCCCGTTCCGTCAGTTGACTGTGTGCCGCTGCCGGTGATGTTTCCGAGCGAATCCGTCGCGCGAATGTTCAAATCTTCGCCGTCATTTAAAAGTGAACCGATGTCCACCGCCTCTGAATAGCGGAGTTCAATAAAATTGTGGGAATCGTACGTACTTTGCGTTGAACTTGTGCCGGTCGCGTGCTGTTCCTGCCCCGTGTAGGAAGCAATCAAAACGGGGGCTGTGTGGTCTTCCGTTGCCGTATATGCGGTTGTGCCGCTGTAAGTCGAACACATCGTGTGTCCGTCCGCCGCCGTAAAAAGTCCTTCCAGGAATGAAAGGTCGGTCGTTACGGACTTGTGCTGTCCGTTGCGGTCAGTTGAATCCTGCGCCGCTTTTGCAGCCGAATTGTATGCAAGAGTGCCGGTTGCGTCTGTGTTCCAGGTGTCCGTTCCCTTCAGATAGAATGACTGAAGATCCGTGTCTGAAGAAATTGCCGTTGTGCAGTCTGCGTCTGAGAACGCGCCTTCAAAATAGAAATTCTGCGAAGAATACCACGCTCCCCCCTTTGAAAGAGAACCGTTTGAAAAAAGTGCGAGATTTGTTGAGATTTCGCCGTTTGAGTTTTCGAGAGCGCGGTCAAATTCAACGTAGATTACGTCATCGTAGACCGAGTACGCTTTCTGAATGTGAGGTACGTTGAACTGAACGTTTGTGTTTGAACCCGAATCCGTGCAGTTCTGTGCAGAAATCCCCGCAACAGAATCCTCTGCCCCCGCCGTAAGCCAGCCGCCCGCAACCGTTACGGAAGCAATGTCCGAATTGAAGGCAACGGCATAAGGCAAGCCCCACTGATTTTGTGTCACTGCGTCAGTCGGGTTGAATACGGGATTTGATGAAGAATTGTCGGGAATGTTCAGCGTGAACGAAGCGAGGTCAAGACCGTTTGCATAGAAGTTTCCTGAAACGTCAATTTTTGCCCCGCCGGAGCACGTAAGGGAAGCGTTAAAGTCCGAAGTCCGTCTGTATTCAGCCGAATCCGCGCCAGAATAAGCAAAACGCGTGTTGGAAGAACTGAATCTTGAATCCACGGCAGAATAGGAAGAACCGAAAGCCGCAAAATCCGTCGTTTTTACCGTAACGCCTGACAAAGTGAGCGCGCCCGAATAAAAAAAGACGTTTTCTGCTTCGATGGAAGATTCCAACGTTATGGCGGAAGAATCGAAATCGAGGAAAAGCTCAGTTCCATTCAGCGTGATTTTTTCGTCAGAATTCCTGCACTGCCAGATTCCGTCCGCAGCACCTGAAGAAGAAAGAATGCGGACACCTTTTGAACATTCAAAAGTCTGCGAGCCGTAAGTTGAATAGTCCGCAGCATAGAGTTCCGCAATTGCCGATTTTATGTTTATTGAAGAAAGCAGGGAAGTGCCTTCCGCAATTCCGTTCAAAATGATTTTTTCATCAGTAGAGTCGTCGCCGTCGTCCGCCGTCAAAGCAAGGGCAGACTCTACGGTAATTTTCTGAGAATAAGTCTGAGCCCCAAGAGTCTGCACAGTCTGTGTGCCGGAAGCGTTAAAGTGAGTTTCGCCGGTAACAGAGATTTCCGCCGGCGCTATGTTTGCCCCGACCGCGTCCGAAAATATTGCGTTTGCGTTGAATGTGAGTACGCCACTGGCGTCAAGCGTGCTACCAAACGTAGCGTCGCCAGTTACGTTGATGTCCGTCAGCGGTATTGCACTTCCGACCGCGCCGTCTGCTTTCAATGTGCCGCCGACTGTGAGCGCACCGCTGGCATCGAGTGTGCCGGCAAATGTTGCGTCGCCGGTTACGCTGATGTCAGTCGGCGCTTTTACACTTCCGACCGCGCCATCTGTCGTAAGGCTGCCGCCGACTGTGAACGCGCCACTGGCATCGAGTGTGCTGCCGAATGTGGCGTCCGTATTTATCGTAATGCTGCCGTCACCTGTTGCTGCACCTTTTATGTAAACTGCCTTTGCCGCGCTGTCTGTCAGAACTGCACCGTCTGCAAAGTGAACCGTGCTTTCATAATACTGTCCGACCGTTCCGCCCTCTGCCGTAAGGCTGCCGCTCGTCGTGACGCTGCCACTGAGAGTTACTGCGCATTTTGCGTCTAACGTCGTGCACACTGCTCCGTCTTCAAGCGTGACTCCGTTTGAATCCGCGTTCAGAATTACGTTTCCCGCACTGTCAATTTGAACTAGTTTACCAAAGGAATTTTCGCCGGAAAAGGAAACATCGCCTGCCTGTGTAATCGTTATTTTCTCTGTAAATGTGTTTACTGCAGAAAAAGTTACATCATTCGCTGAAACAACATTCACAGCACCGTTAAATGTGTTTGTTCCGCCAAAAGTTACATCTCCCGCCGAATCAATCTTCAGTTCATCGTTAAAATTATTCGTTCCGCCAAAAGTGATATTTCCAGCATCTGTAAGCGTAACTGTGCCCGTGAACGCTCCCGCGCCGGAAAGTGAAAGCGCATTGCCCGTACCGTTCTGAATCACAAGCGTTTTTGCAACATTCATGGCTTCGCCTGCGCTTCCTGCAGCCCCGCTGGCAAATTCCAACTTTTCGTATTCCGTGCCCCATGAAAGGGAAGTCATCGCGCTGCCGTAATACTGAACCGTGCTGTCCGTGCCGTTTGTTTTTGAGCCTTTTATAGTTTCCGTGCCCGCAAGTTTCAGAGTGCCGTTATTTGTAATCGCTGCCTCTACGTTAAATCCCGCAAAATCGGCTGTTACACTTGCTTCAATCTGAATCGATTTTGCCGTAACATTCTCTTCAAGCGTCAGAATATAAGGTGATGCTGAAGCTGTCGTCCCTTTTACAACCGTAATTTCGCTCAAGCCGTCCGTGTACGAAGGATAGATTGCCGTCGTGTACGTGCCTGCCGCATCGTAAGCCCAGTTGCCGACCGTCTGCCATTTTGTGTCCGTGCCGCCAAGCCAGTAGAAGCTGTGAGAAAACCACGAAACCGTCGTAGGATCAGAAGGCTGTAAATCCTGCACAGTTGCTTCCGTAGGAATTAAGCCAAGTTCATTTTTTGCGCCGGAAGAATCCACCGAATGGGAATTTCCGACAACCGTGTATGTAAAATCCGAAGCCGAAGGATTTGCCGTAAAAACGACATCCCACGTCCCGGAAATTGAATTCAGCGTTACGCAATTAGTTGAATCCGCGCCTTTAGAAGAAATTGAAGAAATAGTCTGCGTTGAATCGCTGGCAAAATTGACGTTAATTGGAGCGCTGCCAGCCGTCAGATTGAGGGAAGAGAAGTTGTTGTCGCCGGAAAAATTAAAAGTCTGGTCTCCAGTGCCGGAAGTCGCCTTGAAATTTGTAAAAGTGTTGGCACCATCAAAATTAAAAGTCTGCACGCCAACGCCGGAAACTGCAGTAAAGGTTGTAAATGTACTG
>CAVJKK010000053.1:7177-7848 GCA_963649855.1 Anaerovoracaceae bacterium | reverse complement strand
ACTCAATTCCCCTCGTTGCAATTACGGGTCAGGTAAACACGTATTTAATCGGCACGGATGCTTTTCAGGAAGCGGACACTTTCGGGCTTTCGTTTCCAATTACGAAACATTCAATCGCGGTAAAAAGACCAGAAGAACTTCTGACTGCGATTCCTCAGGCGTTTGCGATTGCGATGGAAGGAAGGCCGGGTCCCGTTCTGATTGACGTTCCGCGCGACGTTCAGCTTGCACAGTGCGAAGTAGAATCTTTCCCGAAATCTGCTGATTTTTGCATAAAAGAAGAAAACGTGAGATTCCACACGTCAGGCGAAAAAATTGAAGAACTGACGCAAAAGGCAGCGCAGATGCTTGCAAGGGCAAAAAAGCCGGTTCTGTATCTCGGCGGCGGCTGCAACAGTCCGGAAGCGGCAAAAGTTCTGCGCGAATTTAAGGCAGAGTATCGTCTTCCTGTCGTAACTTCGCTCATGGGGCTTGGCGCGATTCCTAAAAAAGACGGGGACAACGCGGGAATGGTCGGAATGCACGGCTCTTATTCTGCAAACACAGCAATGTACGAAAGCGATTTAGTTCTTGCGGCAGGAGTCCGGTTTGACGACAGGGCAACGGGAATCGTAAAAAAGTTCTGTCCGGACGCAAAAATCATTCATATCGATATTGATGCGGCGGAAATC